>DATHPL010000551.1:0-21814 GCA_035483915.1 Bradyrhizobium sp. | reverse complement strand
CCGATGATGATTCCGAGCGCGAACCCGACCAGCGTGGTGTAGAGCGTCTGTACCGCGTGCGGCCAGATCGCGGGAAATCGGGTCCAGAGCGTGATCAGGATCTGGCTCGGCCGCGGCAACACGATGTCGGAGACATTGAAGATCAGGCACAGCACCTCCCATCCCACGAAGAAGCCGAGGATGCAGACGATTGACAGGATGCGACGGCGGGTGGTCTCGTTCATGGGGTAGCCTCCTGGGCGGCGCGCGCGGCCATGATGCGTTCGCGAAGCCGCTGGGTGAGCGAGACGAAATCGGGCTGGAAAGAAATCTCGATGGTGCGTGGCCGCGAGAACGGCACCACGGAATCGTCGACGATACGGCCGGGCCTTGCCTGCATCACGGCGATGCGGCTGGCGAGGTAGGCGGCTTCCTTGAGATCATGCGTCACGAGCAGAACGGTGGGACGCTTGTCGATCCACAGTTGCTGCATGATCTCCCACAATTCCTCGCGGGTGAACTGATCGAGCGCGCCAAAGGGTTCGTCGAGCAGCAGCAGTGTCGGATCGTGGATCAGAGCCCGGCACAGCGAGGCGCGCTGCTGCATGCCGCCGGACAATTGCCAGGGAAACTTGTCGCCGAAGCCGGCGAGGCCGACCCTTGCCAAAGACTGTTCGACGCGGTCGCGATATTCGGTGCGCCGCTTGCGGGAAAAATCCTTCTTGAACGGCGGCACGATCTTCAGCGGCATCATCACATTGTCGCGGATGTTCAGCCATGGCAGCAGCGTCGGGTACTGGAACGCCATGCCGACCCGCGCGCTCTCGGCGCCCACTTCGCGCCCCGCCACGAACACATGGCCTTCGGTGGCTTTGAGCGTACCGGCGACCAACTTCAGAATGGTCGACTTGCCGCAGCCGGAAGGCCCGACCAGGGCTACGAATTCGCCGTGGCTGATGCGCAAGGATGTTTCTGCCAGCGCCGTGACCTGATTCTTGGCGCCGCCGAACGTTACCCGGACTTTTTCGAGATCAATGACATTCCCCACCGGCAGCACGACGGAAGCGTCCATCATATTAGCCTTTTCTGCCGCCGGTGATCGCGGCCATGGTCTGATCGGTGTTCTTCGGCGCGGGCGTCGGCATCCGCTGGATGGCATGAACCGAGCGGCCGGTGCCGCGGGCTTGCTCGTTCAGCACGCGGTTTTTCATGACAAAGCGGCCGCGCACGATGGTGTGGATCGGCAGCGCCGTGCATTGCCGGCCCTGCCAGGGCGAGATTTTCGAGTGCGACTGGGTCTTGGCGTCGTCGATGGTCCAGCGGCGGTTCATGTCGACGATCGCGATGTCGGCGTCGGAGCCAACCGTCAGCGTGCCCTTGCGCGGATATAGTCCCCAAAGCTTGGCGGGATTGTCGGCGCTCCAGCGCACGTAGTCGCGGATGGTGGCGCGGCCGCGATTGATCTCCGTCAGCATCAGCGGCATCTGAGTCTCGACGCCGGGAAAACCGCAGTCGACGGTCCAGATATCGTTGCGCGTCTTCTCTTCCGGCGTATGCGGGGCATGGTCGGTCGCGATCATGTCGACGGTGCCGTCGACAAGCGCGTTCCATAGCGGCTGCTGGTTCGGCGTCTCGCGCACCGGCGGATTGACCCGCACGACGCCGCCGGATTTTTCGTAGTCCTTTTCCGACAGCAGCAGATAATGCGGGCAGGTCTCGCCGGTGATCTCGACGCCGCGCGCCTTGGCTTCCGCCAGCGGCCGCAACTCGGCGGCCGACGAGATATGGAGCACATGGATGCGCGCGCCGGTCCATTCCGCCAGGATCGCCGCGCGTGCGACGGCTTCAACAGCGACGACCGCGGGGCGCGACGCCAGATGCGCGATCGGCTCGGTGCGGCCGGCGGCACGCAAACGTGACTCCCGCCGCTCCATGATGGAGTTGGTCTCCGCATGTAGCGAAATGCGTTTTCCGGTGGGCGCGACCAGTTCGAACAATTCGAGCATCGCACCGGTGGAGGGGGAGGGGATGCGGCCGAAGGTGTTTCCCATGTAGCACTTGAAGCCGATGATGCCGCCTTCGACCAGCGCGGGGATATGCTCAAGGCTTTCTTCGCCCAGCACCGCATAGAGGCCGTAGTCGACGTAAGCCTTTTCCGAAGCGATCTTGTGCTTGGCCGCGAGCGACTCGGCGTCAGCAACGGTCGGCAGCGTGTTCGGCATGTCGAACACGGTAGTCACGCCGCCGAACGCAGCCGCCGCGGTGCCGCTGCCGAAGTCTTCCTTGTGCGCGTATCCAGGATCGCGGAAATGCACGTGGACGTCGATGGCACCGGGCAGGATATGCATGCCGGTCGCATCCAACGTTTCGCTCGCCGCCGGCATCGCTTCTCGCGCGCCGATCGCATGGATTTTTCCGTCCTTGATGGCGATGCTGGCGCGAACTTGCGCGTCCGGCGAGACGAGAATGCCGCCGTTGATGACCAGATCGACCTTGTCAGGATTTGTCATGGGTGCCTCCGCTCACAGCATCGCCCAGCCGCCATCGACCGGCAAGTCGACGCCGGTGATCTGGCGCGACACGTCGCTGGCAAAAAACAGACAAGCGTTGGCGACGTCGTCGTCGACGGTGATGCGCTTCAACGCATAATCGGCGGCGTGCCGCTCTGCGGCTTCTTCTTCCGAGATGCCGAGCTTTTGCGCCATGTCGCGGCAGACTTTCTCGCGGAAGCGGGGGCCATCGACCATGCCCGGCGCGACGCAGTTGACGTTGATGTTGTGCTGGCCGACTTCAAGCGCGAAGCTTTTGGTGATGCCGCGCAAGCCCCATTTGGAAGCCGAATACGCCACGCGCCCGGCGCGGCCGCGCATGCCGAAGGTACCCCCGACATTGACGATCTTGCCGTAGCGTTGATCGATCATGGTCGGCAGCACCGCACGCATGGTGTGGAAGCAGCCGTTCATGTTGAGGGTGACGATCTCGTCGAACTCCTCCGGTGTCGTCTGCACGCCGGTCTTGCCGATCGGGCCCGAGCCGCCGGCGATATTGACGAGCACGTCGATCCGTCCGAAGGCCTCTTTGGTCGCGGCGGCCGCGGCGTCGCATTGTTTGGCGTCCGTGAGGTCGCAGGCGATCACGATGGCGTTGCCGTTGTGGGATCTGACTTCTTTGGCAACGGGTTTGATCGCGTCGGTGTCGCGGCCGATCAGCGCCAGTTTGCAGCCTTCGCGCGCGAAGGCGTGGGTGACCGCTGCACCCATGCCTTTGGCGGGACCCGTGATGACAACGACACGATCTTCAAGCGAGAGTTTCATGGCTCTGGTCCGTTCGTGAGATGATGCGTCAGGTCGCCGGCCGGACAGAGGTCGGGCGCTCGCTCGCCGGTGGCAGGAAGCTGCGGTCGAAGATTTCGGTGACGGTCGGCGTGCGCGGCAGTTCCTTGGCCTTGACCAGGATGTCGATCGCCTTCGCCATGCGTTCGTCGCTGATATCGCCGATGCCGATCTTGGCGATCTCCGGATGGCTCATCTCGTCGGCCATCGTTGCATCGAGCCGCGCGCGCTCGATCGCCGGCTTGATCAGGGGCTCGCGTTTGGCGACGGCGTCGGTCGCGGCTTGCGGATCGGTGATCGCGTCCTTGATGCCGTGATTGATCGCCTTCAGGAAGCCTTTCACGGCTTCGGGATGTTCCTTGGCAAGCTTGCGCGAGACGATGATGGCATTGGAATAAAGGTCCATGCCGTAGTCTTCGAATTTGATGAAACGAAGCTGCTTGTCCGGATCGATGCCGGTGAGTTTGGCGCTGAAGCGGATGGTGGTGACGTAGCCGAACGCGCCGTCGACCTGGCCCTGCATCAGCATCTGCTCGCGCAGGTTTGGCTGAAAGTTGACGATTTCGACCTTGGTGCAGTCGATCTTGGTCGCCGCACACAGCGCCGGAAACAGCTTTAGTGCGCCGTCATTGGCGGCGCCGCCGAGCTTGCGCCCGACGAAGTCGGCGGGCGTCTTGATCGGGCTGTCGGCCTTGACCGCAACCGTGAACGGCGGCCGGTTGTAGAGCATGAACACGCCGACCGGCGCATCTTCGGGCTTTTTCGCGGCCAGTTCGATCAGCGCGTTGATGTCGCCGAAGCCCGCGTCATAGGCGCCATTGGCGACTTGGGGGACCGCGGCGCCGGAGCCGTTGCCCTGGTCGAAGGAGACCTCGAGGCCCTCTTGTTTGAAATAGCCGCGGTCGTCCGCGAGGAAGAACATTCCCTGCGGCCCCTCATATTTCCAGTTCAGCACCATCCTGATTTTGGTCTGCGCCTGGGCCGCGGCTCCAAAGCCGGCGGTAAGGGCCAGGCCGACGGCAAGCGCCTTCATTCCACGAAATGCGTGGGTCCTGATCATGGGATTTTCCCCTGTGGCTGAAGCAATGTTTTTCAGGCTTCGCTTTCTTCGACGTTCCAAGCCTGATGGTGCAAAAACTACGCCTTTCCAGTGAGCAAATCTGTTGCTATCTTTTGACTTGAGCGGTGCAAAAAAGGCATCACTGGAGCTTCACCAAGCCATGCGCCATTTGAGACTGCTGAGCCATGTCGTGGAGATCGCCCGGACCGGCTCGATCCGGAAGGCCGCCGAGCAGTTGAATCTGACGCCATCGGCCATGAACCGGCGCATCCAGGATCTCGAGGCCGAAGTCGGCACGCCCTTGTTCGAACGGCGCCCGCGCGGAGTGAAGTTGACGACCGCCGGCGAAATGTTCGTGCGCTATGCGCGAAGCCAGATTGCCGATGCGGAGCGGATGAAATCGCAGGTCGAGGATTTGCGCGGGCTTCGAAGGGGCCCGGTACTGATCGCCTCCAGCCAGGCGCTGGCGCTCGACTTTCTGGCATCGCGAATCGCGGGCTTTCAGAAGCAGCATCCGCGCGTAACGTTCGACCTCAGATTCACGGATCATGAAAGCGCCTTGGCCGCGCTCGCGGCCTATGACGTCGATCTGGCGCTGATTTTCCGTCCCTCAATGCGGCCGACGCTGCGGGTCATCGCCAGCATTCCGCAGCGGCTGGTCGCGGTCGTTCGCGCCGATCATCCGCTCGCGGGGAAGAAATCCGTGAGACTATCCGAATGCGCCGCTTACCCGGCGGCCCTGCCGGATCGCTCGCTGGGGGGCCGGCAAATTCTTGATGAAGTTTCGGCGCGGCGTGATCTGCGCTTCAACGTGATGGCTGAATCCAATTCATTCGAGATGCTCAGGGGATTGGTGCATCGCTGCAACGCGATTTCGTTTCAGATCGAGATCGGCGCGCCTTCAGGCGATCTCGGCATGAGCCTGGTCGGCTGTCCGATCGACACGCGGGACGTACCGACTGCCGAACTGGTGCTGTGCCAGTTGCGTGGGCGTGTTCTTCCCATCGCGGCTGCGGCGTTCTCGGAAACCCTGTCCAAAAGCCTGCACGAGATCTAGTGGTCCGATTCTAACATTTGCATCCCTTCTCAGCCGGCACCTTTGCAAATGTTAGAATCGCGGGACCACTAGCAAATATATATTTCTAGTGGAGTTTTGGATTTGACATTCGCTTCCCATGCTCGCGGCCAGACGGTGGCGAATGTCAAATCCACTCCACTAGGCTTCCTAAATTTAGTTTTAGGCGGCGAATATATTGCGTCCGCTCGGGTTTATCTCTGGATCGGGAGGAGAAACTCATGAGCCAATTTGCGATCCGGCTTTCCGTGATAACCATCTGCGCGGCCGCGCTGACGGTGATTCCTGCTGTTGCGCCGGCCAAGGCCGAGGCGGGCAGAAAGCACGCGCATATCAAGAAGCATCAACGGCATTGGCACCACCACTATGGTGCGGCCTGGTCGGTTGGGCCGGTGCAGCCGACGGTCGGATCCTACGCGCCGTCCGAACCGGTCTGTCCGGGCATTGGCCGGAGCTTCGACTGCAAGATATGGCCGCCTCCGTATGCGGACGATCCCGATCGGAAAACGTCCCGGTTCTGAAAATAAGAGCTGCGGATGGCGGTGGGCGCGGGAGCTTCAACCTCTCGCGCCCACGAAAATGGCGTCGGTTTTGCTCCCGCCAAATATTCGCAAGCGCCATCTCTGCATAGCGCGTCCGCCTTCGCGCTCTGGACACATCGCTCCGGCAACGTCAAAACTCGCCCAAAATAACGAGGAGCGTCCGGATGCCGATTATCGATTCCCAGGTCCATGCCTACGAGGCCAATACGCCGAAGCGGCCCTGGCACAACGTGCCGAACTGGCCCGGTCACGTCACGGGTGACGAGATGGTGGCGGCGATGGACAAGGTCGGCGTCGACGGCGCGATCTTCATCTCGGCTTTTTCAATGTACAAGTATGACGCCAGCTACGCGGTCGAGGTCGCGCGCGCCCATCCCAACCGGATGGCCATCGTCAAGCCGGTCGATCCGGACGATCCCGCGGTCGATGATGTCATCGCCGAGTGGAAGAAGACGCCGGGCACGGTCGGCATCCGCATCATGCTGACCAAGGAGAACAAGCGCGATCCGAAGCATCCCGGCCTGGACCGGATCGCGAAATCGGCGGTGCGCCATGATTTTCCGGTCAACGTGTTGTGCTGGGACAATCTGGAAGCCGGCACCACGCTGATCGATCGCAATCCCGACACCCGCTTCATCCTCGATCATCTCGGCATCTTGCAGCCGCGCGTGCCGCCCGCGCCGGCCGAACCCTGGGCCGATCTGCCCAAGGTGCTCGATCTCGCCAAGCGAAAGAACGTGGTGATCAAGGTCTCGGGCGCCTGCACGCTGTCCAAAATGCCTTATCCTTATCCGGACATCTGGGATCCGCTCGCGCGTGTGTTCGATGCCTGGGGTTTCGAGCGCTGCCTGTGGGGCACGGACTGGACGCGCGCCTTTGCGGTCGTCAATTACGAGCAGGGCGTCAAACCGTTCCTGGAGACCGATCGCCTCAGCGCCACCGAGCGCGCCATGCTGATGGGCGGTGCCTGCGCCAAGGCCTACGGCTGGTCGCCGAAGAAATCGTAGCCGCACGCGTTACGGCGGACATTCCGCGCCGCTGTCGATCCAGGCCTGCACCAGTTCGCCGGCGGCCTTTTGGCTGCCGGGTGCGGGCACGCGCCCTTCACCGGGGTCCCAGCCGTGCGCGACGAGATCATCCTTGGCGATATGCTCTTGCAACAATGCAAGATCACGGCCGCCATTGAAGTTGACGTCCTTCAATTGCCGGCAGATTTCGCCCAGCGACTTGTTCTGCCAGGTCATCGATATCGGAGCAATTCCCCAGCGTGGATTGCCGGGGATACTCTTATAGCTCGCGGCTTCGTGCAGCGTGACGTTTCGCTCGGTATGACAGCCGAAGCAGTTGGTTTCGAGATGTCCCGTCTCGCCGCGCCACACCGGCGGCATGTGTTCGTGCTGGTCGTCGCCCTGCAAGGGATGATCGCCCGCCGGATGGCAATTCATGCAGCGGGGGTGCGTGACGAGTTTCCCGATTTCGCGGAAGATCGCCCGCGAACGCTCGGTCTTGTTGGCGATCGAGGCGAATTCAGCCGGACTTTTGAGCGTCTGGTCGGCGTCCGATGGGGCCGCCGCCGCCAGCGCCGACGATAGCAATACCAACGCCGCCGCCAGTTTTCCCGGCGCGGCGAACTGGCGCAACCTGGTTCCGAGATTCATGCTCATGGGTGCAGTAACCGCCTGATCCGCTGATAGTTCCGCGCGGCGAAAAATCGCGGCTGTGTTTCGCAACCAAGAGGCTCCGGCAATCGAAAATGCTTCGCGATTGATTGCTATCTCGTGTTGGAGGTTAAGAGACGTAAGCTGCCTATCGGCGAATCCGCTATCCTCGTGTTGCAGCCAGACGTATCTTTCTTGAAGAAATTATTTTGTCGCAAAGGCGCGTGTACGCACCGAATGGTCGGTTTCAAAAGTTATCGTTTATTCCGCGACAAAAATTTTTATTTTCAGGAATTAATTGCGGCGTGAAACAGTCGCGTCACAAAATGGCATAACAAGTCGACAATATTGCGCGGCGTTTCTCGTCGTTGCGGTTCGTTGCGCCGCGCCTCGCTGTGTCACGTCTTGTCGTGTCACGGGAGCGCTTGCGCGCAACCTGCGCTCAATCCGTGTTTTTGGGGTCATTAGATGGTTGGCAAGCGAGTGGCTCTGAGCCTCGTCCTGGCTCTCGCCGTCGGCGCGCGTGTGGCCGATGCCGCCGCGCTTGACGACGCGGCCGAGCGCTATCGCCCCTATGCGATTGAGGGAATCGGATCGGCGCTGGCCGGCGCGCGCGATCTGCGCGAGCGTGCGGCCGCCAAAGATCTCGCCGGCGCGAAAAAAGCATGGCTCTCGGCGCGCGCGGGTTGGGAACGCTCGGAAGTATTCACGGCGGGCTTCGTCCCGGAACTCGACGCGCTGATCGATGCCTGGCCCAATGCCAGCAGCGGTTTCCACACGATCGAGGCCAAATTGTTCGGCGCCGGCCAAACCGATGTCGGAAGCGATGCCGACGCGCTGGTCCAGCATCTCGACGAGCTTCACACCAAGCTCCGCGATATGCCGCTTTCGCCGCAAGGCCTGCTCGATGGCACGGTGCGGCTCGCTTATGAGGTCGGGGAGAGCAAGGCCGACGGCGGCGAATCCCGGATCAGCGGCACCTCGCTCGACGATATGCGCAACAACATCGCCGGCGTCGAATTCGCCTATCGCACGATTTTCGCCGACCGCCTCAAGGAGGTCGATGCGGGCCTCGCCGACAAGGTGACGGCCCGGATCGAGCAGCTGAAGACCATTGTCGCTGCGCCCGACCTGCCGCATGTCAATGTTCGCGCGCTGCGGCGCGTCAGCGAGGAACTCGTGATCTCCCTACAGACCGCTTCAGCCAAGCTCGGCTTGCACCGGTCCACGCTGGAGGCTCAATCGCGATGAGCTTTCGTCGGTGGAGTGGCATCGCGCTTGCAATCGGACTCCTGATCGCTGGCTTGCACGAACGCGCTCTCGCGTTTCCGGTGGACGGTGACCAAACCACCTTGCCGGCGAAGACCGAACTGAACGAGGACGCGCTGCGCCGGCCGCGCGAAGTCTTCCACTCCGAAATCACCGGCCGCAGGTCGGAGCTGATCAAGCTTGGCAATCTCGCTTTCTCGTCGCCGTCGATCCTCGGCAACGTCGCGCAGCAGGCCGGCATCAGCTGCGAAACCTGCCATGTCAACGGCGCGGGCAACGCCAGGCTGTTCGTGCCAAAGATGTCGACACGCCCGGGAAATTTCGACACCACCGGCCCCCTGTTCAATCCGAAGGCGGATAACGGCGTGCTCGATCCGGTCCGGATTCCCAGCCTGCGCGGTGCGCGCTATCTCGCACCCTATGGCGCCGACGGCCGCATGGCTTCGCTGCGTGACTTCGTTCGCAACGTCATCGTCAACGAGTTCGCCGGAGCCGAACCGTCGCCGGCTATTCTCGACGCCATCGTCGCCTATATCCACGACATCGATTTCCTCCCGAATCAGAGCCTCGGTCCCGCCGGCCGGCTGGTCAGCAAGATCAGCGACTCAGAACGCCGCGGCGAAGCGCTGTTCGCAAAGCCGTTCCCGCACGATCCCGGTTTGAGCTGCGCCGCCTGCCATATTCCTTCCGCAGCCTTCGTCGATCACCGGCAGCATGACGTGGGCTCGGGCGGGCTGTTCAAGACGCCGACGCTTCGCAACGCCGATTTCAACGCGCCCTATTTTCATGACGGCCGGTTCGACAGCTACGATCAGGTGGTGGCGCATTTCGACCGCGTATTCGAACTTGGACTGAGCGCACAGGATCAAAAGGATCTGGTGGCTTATCTCACCGCCGTCGGCGACGGAGCGATGCCCTATGAGCAGGGCGCCGGCGCTGCGCTGAAGGAAATCGACGACTTCGCGAGCCTGCTGGCTACCGCGATCCCCGACGGCGACAAGGAAACCGTTGCGCTCGCCGTCGACACGATCGGCGGAGAATTGCGCGAATTGACCGAGCACTATCCCGACCGCAAGGACACCAGTGTGCCGGGCGGCGAACAAGAGCGCGCCGCGGCGCGCGCAGCGCTCAAGGAAGTCGTGCTGCTGCTTCGGCGAATCGACATGGCGGTCGGCGAAGGACGGACCGCGGACGCAGCCGCCGACTACCGGAATTATCGCTCGCTCATGGTCGCGGCCGTTCCCTCGCTACTCGCGCGGGCCGATCGATGGTCGCTCTTCAACGCCGCGGTGCACGACAGTCACTACGAAGCTCTTCGTCAAGTCATGCAATCCAAACACATGCCGCAGTAAAGCGCGCGAATCGAGTTGTAACCTCAGGGTATGCTTGCGTAGCGTCGCTGCTGAATAAAAATCCGCGCGAGTGCGTTGCCAAAAACGGGTTCGACATGCTCGCGCATGATCTGCGCGAGCGCGATGCGTTGCGCGAAGCATCGAAAAGATTCGTCGATTCGGATTCATTTTTGCGCGCGGCGAACGTGCGAAAAATTCTTATCGAAGATTTCTCTGAGTCGTTCTGATCTTTTCGCGCTCATTCACAACGTTGATACGTGTGCGTCACGTTGATGCACTACGCAGCGTAGCGTTACCAAACCACTCTTTGGAGTCGATGATGACTTTCAATTTCAAAACTAACTGGCGAACCACGACCGCGTTGTGCGTCGCTACGACGATCGCACTTGCGACCACCACGGCCTACGCCGCCAACCACGGCGGCCTCAGCGATTGGGACAAGCGTTTCCATCTCAATCGCTTCCTCAAGCTCTTCGCCGAAGTCGAAAGCGGCAAGAACAACAACAAGGACAAGGATCCCGCCAACGGCGTCAAGACCGCGTCTCCGATCAAGCACGTCATCGTCCTGATCGGCGAAAACCGCGGCCTCGACCACACCTTTGGCGTCTACAAGCCGAAGGGCAAGGGCGAAACCATCTCCAACCTGCTGTCCAAGGGCATCGTCAACGAAGACGGCACGCCGGGCCCGAACTTCGGCCTGTCGCAGCAGTTCTCGGTCGCGGCGCAGTCCTCGTACTACATCGGCGCTCCGACGGTGTCGAAGTCGCCCTATAACTCCGTCAACGTCATGCCGCAGCCGAACACCAACGGTGCGCCGACGGGCCAGAGTGCGACCGGTGCTCCGTTCCAGAACACCACAGAAGCGAGCGTCGAGAAGGACATCAATCCGGCGGATCTCGACATCCTGACCACCGGCTTCACCGGCCTTCCGGGCGGCGTTCTCGACACCCGCATTCCGGGCGCTGGCAGCCTGAACGGGCCGTTCCCGTTGCAGGGCGCGTCGATCAATGACGACGACTACACCGGCGACACGACTCACCGCTTCTACCAGGACTGGCAGCAGAACGATTGCAGCGTCGCCAACTCGACGAAGAACAATACGTCTGGCTGCTTGAACGACCTGTTCCCGTTCGTGATGAAGACCTATGCCACTAATAACAGCCAAGGCAGTTCCATGGGCTTCTACAATGCGGAGCAAGGCGAAGCTCCGATCCTGAAGCAGTTGGCTGACCGCTTCACCCTGGGCGACAACTTCCACCAGTCGTTCCACGGCGGCACCGGCGCCAACCACTTCATGCTCGGCACCGGCGATGCGGCATTCTGGAGCGATGGCAATGGCAACCCGGCGACCCCGCCCACGGCCATGATTGCCAATCCGAACCCGAAGTCCGGCACCAACAACCAGTATACCGCTGATCAAGCCTTCACCGCCTGCGCCGACTTCACGCAGCCGGGCGTTGGTCCGATCGTGAGCTATCTGGAAAACCTGCCCTACGCGGCAGAACCGAACTGCCAGGCAAACCACTACTACATGCTCGACAACACCAACCCCGGCTACCTGCCGAACGGTGCGCTCTCGGGTACCGGCAACCTGCCGCCGTCCCCGGTTCGGACCATTGGCGATGCTCTGATCGAAAAGAACATCACCTGGGCCTACTATGGCGGTTCGTTTAACGCAGCCGTCAATCTCTCGAATGATGCTGTCAAGGCGGGCTCGACCAACTTTACGGCGTTTGCCGTGAGCGATCCGGCCAACGCGGTCGGCGTCGCCTATTGCCAGATCTGCAACCCGTTCCAGTATGCCACTTCGATCATGGCCAACCCGGCTGTTCGTACGGCGCATATGAAGGACACGAGCGATCTGATCACGGCGATCCAGAACAACACCCTGCCTTCGGTGTCGTTCGGCAAGCCGGACGGCCTGCTCGATGGTCATCCCTCGAGCTCGAAGGTCGACCTGTTCGAAGCCTACGTTCTCAATATTCTGCAGGCGCTGGATGCCAATCCGACGCTCAAGGCTGAGACCGCGGTGTTCGTCACCTGGGACGAGGCTGGTGGATACTGGGATTCGGGCTTCATTCAGTCGATCGACTACTTCGGCGACGGACCGCGTATCCCGATCTTGATCCTCTCGTCGTACTCGACCGGCGGCAAGGTCTACCACAACTACGGCGATCACGTTTCGATCCTGAAGTTCATCGAACGTAACTGGAGCCTCAAGCCGCTCACAGGCCGCAGCCGCGACAACCTGCCGAACCCGACCTTCAAGAAGGCCAATGAGTACGTGCCGACCAACAGCCCGGCACTCGCTGACCTCTTTGACGCGTTCGATTTCAACGCGCCGGTCAATATCAACTTCACCGAGTGATCCCCAGTCGGATCACGACGTGACGTGATATCGGAAACTCGTGCCGATCGAACCCGCAGGGTTCGGTCGGCGCTTTCTTGTTTAACCGTATGATGCCGGATGTCGTAGATGATCAGAGATGAGATATCAGCGCAGTTGCGTAAAGCGCGATGGTGCCTGCTTGTCGTGGCTGCTCTCTTGGTATTGCCCGGTCTTGCGGCCTCCAGCGTCGTTGCCGCGCAGGTCCAGCCGTTTTCCGCCGACATTGTCACGCGGCACGATGACGTGTCGGCGCCCGCGGGACGGTTGAGTGTGCTCGATGGAAGGGTGAGGATCGAGACCACGCAACACCCCGATGGCTTTTTCCTGACCGATACGGAGAAGCCTTCAGCTTATTTCGTGAGGCCCGGCGCGGGCCTTTATATGGAAGCCCGGCAGTCAAGCCCTTTGACGCGGCTGTTCGTTCCCGTCGATCCCGATGCGCCGTGCCCGCAGTGGCAGGCGATGGCGCATCTCGCGGGTGTGGCCGGCGAGGGCGAATGGCACTGCGAGCGGACGGGCGAAGAGACGATCGATGGCCACAGCACCGTGGCTTTCCGGGCGGTGTCCGGAGCCGGCGAGGTGTTTTTCGGCTGGATCGATCGCGAACGGCGGTTTCCGCTACAAATCAGAAGTGAAGACGGCACGCTTTTCGCGCTCGAGCAGATCAGGGGTCAGTCTCAGCCGGCTTCCTCCTTCGAGGTTCCGGCGGGCTATCGGAAATTCAGCCCGGAAGCGCTGATCGAGCAGATCAAGCAAAGCGATGTGTGGGTTGCCAAGCCTGGTGAAGCCAAGCCTGGCGAAGCCAAGCCAGACGATGCCGGGCCTTCACGTCCTTGAAATGATCGGATCTCGCTAGTCGGCGGAAGTCCTGTTTTTCGACGCGATCGCTTCGAGCAACCAGCTCTTGAACGCGAGCATCGCACTGGACGGCCGCCGGGACTGGAGCCGCGTAATCCAGTAATCGCCGAGCGCCACTTCGGCGTCGAAAGGTCGCACCAGCCGCCGGCGTCGTGCTTCGTCCTGAAACATCGCCGCGGGCAGTAACGCAACACCGAAGCCCCGCATGGCCACGCTTGCCATTGTGATCGACGAATCGAAAACCATTCCCTTGATGACCGGACTTGCCAGTCCCGCTTCGGCAAACCAGCGTGGCCATTCGTCATCGCGATAGGAGCGCAGCAACACCTCGCGTTTGAGATCGGCGGGCCGTGTGAGCTTGCGAGCCAACGCCGGCGCGCAGAACGGACTGAACGGTGCGGCCAGCAGATGAGTGGCCTCGGTGCCGTGCCAGAGGCCGTCGCCAAACCTGATGGCGTAATCGAGGCCTTCGCCTGCGAGATCGACGCGGTTGTTATTCGTGAACAGGCGCAGGTCGATCCTCGGATAAGCCTTCCTGAAACCCGCGAGCCGGGGGAACAGCCATCCGGAGGCGAAGGTGCCGACCACGCCCACCGAAATGACGTCCTGGTAGCGATCGTCCTCAAACCGATGGAGCGTTTCGGTCAACCTGCGGAACGCCTCGACGATGCTCGGCAGCAATAATTGCCCTTCGTCGGTCAGTGCGACCCCGCGCGGCAGGCGGCGGAACAGCTGCGCGCCAAGCCGGTCCTCCAATAGTTTCACCTGCTGGCTGACGGCGGCTTGCGTGACGCGAAGCTCGAGGCCGGCGCGGGTAAAACTCAATGTGCGCGCCGTTACCTCAAAGGCCCGGAGCGCATTGAGCGGAAGCTGCGAAAGCTTCGTTTTTCGACGCATGGCCTGAGCCCTTAGTTTTTCTAATGGCAGACCTCATATCAGATCGTTTGTCAATAAAACGCTTCCTGGGCACGGTCCGGCGCGTCACACGAGAGGATTCGCAGATGATCAGCAGGCGACGGTTTGACATTGGGGTTGGCGCGGCGTTGATGACGGCGCGTTTGAGCGGAACGACGAAGCCCGCGCATGCTGCGAATTCGGATCAGCGATGGATCGAAGAGATCAAGCGCCTCGAGAGCCAAAGCGGGGGCCGGCTCGGCGTTTGTGTTCTGCAAACCTCAACGGGCCTGTGCCATGTCTATCGGGGCGACGAGCGTTTCCCGATGTGCAGTACGTTCAAGGTGCTCGCGGCTGCCGCCGTGCTGGCGCGCGTGGATGCCGGCAAGCAGCAACTGACGCGCCGCATCACGTTCGACGCATCTATTGTCGTGGTGAATTCGCCGGTGACCGAAAAGCGCGCCGGAGATGGCGGCATGACGCTCGCGGAGATTTGCGAGGCGGCGCTGACGCGGAGCGACAACACGGCGGGCAATCTGCTGCTGGAGGACATCGGCGGTCCTTCCGCCTTGACGGCCTTTGCGCGAACGCTTGGCGACGACATCACGCGGCTCGATCGAAATGAGCCCTCGCTCAATCAGGCGCTATCCGACGACCCCCGTGATACCACGACGCCGAGCGCGATGGCCTCCAATCTGAAGACGCTCCTTTTTGAAGCCACGGCGCTGTCGGCCGCATCGCGCGAGCAATTGACGGCCTGGTTGATCGCCAACAAGACCGGCGATGCGCGATTACGCGCCGGCCTCCCGAACGGCTGGCGTGTCGGTGACAAGACCGGCACCGGCGAACAAGGCACGGCGAACGACGTTGCCGTAGTTTGGCCTTCCAGCGGCGCGCCCGTTATTGTCGCGGTCTATTTGACCGCCGCCAGTGTTCCTATCGCGCAACAAAATGGCATCATCGCTTCGGTCGCGCGTGCGGTCGTAGCGATGAACCTGGGCTAGGCGCGGGACGGCGCCGCCTAATTCTCCAGCTTGTACATTTTTGTTCGGTCGAGCTTGTAGGACCAGGGCAAGCCGGCATTTTTCCATCCGTTGACAACGCGCTGCCCGGCCTTTGGCCCTTCGCCCGCGAGATCACCTTCGAAACCGTCGACGACCGAATAGACGTTCTTGAATCCTGCCTCGGCCAGAAGATTGGCGGCCGCCGCGCTGCGGTCGCCCGACCGGCAGATCAATACGATCGGATCGGTTGGCTTGAGACCCTTCGCGGCCAGCCTGCGGCGAACCTCAGGGAGGAACTCCGGATTGAGTTCAAGCTTGAACGTTCCCTTCACGCCGTCCCAGGCAGGAAAATCAGGCTCCTTCATATACGGAACGTTTGCGTCCGCTTGTGCGGGCATGCCTACGAACATCAGCTCGGCCGGCGTTCGTATATCAAGGAACAGCGCCTTCGATGCATTTTGGTTAATGAATTTCGCCGCTTCCTGCGACGACAGATATTGCCCGAGTTTGGTTCGCTTCAGTTCCGGCACCGAGGCGGCATCGAGTGCGTGTGCGGTTGTCGAGGCCATCAGAAGTACGATTAACCAACCGGCGAGGGCTTTCATGGATTTTTCTCCCAGAGGATTGTGCTTTTCTGGAAGATGTCGCTTCGAGTGCGTCACAACTGTGACGTTGCCGGTAGTTCAATCGTGATGTTGCGCGGCAACGAAAGTGCAGCAGTTACACGCGATCGATTTCGCTGTTCCTAGGTTGGAACAAATGCCTCGCCGGTTTCGGTCACATTCAAACCCAACAATCTTCCAAATGCAGAGTAGTCGAGTCGATTTTTAGACGGATTCGAGTCGCTGACTGCTCGGCCCCAAGTGGCGGGCGCTCTGAATGAGAAAAATCGAAAAACCGAGTTCTGAGCACGCCCCGTTGTTGCGTCTTAGTAGCCGGGAGGTCATCCATGGTCGACCATGAGTCGCGTTATCCGTCGTATGATCCTGACGTCGAGCCGTACGAAGACAGGATAACCGATTATCCAGTCGCGCCCTACCAGGTCGGGCAATCGCTCCAGACGAATTATCGGGAATCTTCCGTACCGCTGTTTCTTTCCGACCATGACGGCAGGCCGGATCCCAGCGAATACATGTCGCCTTCGCCGGGTAAGCGGAGGTCTTACTTCACGTCACGAATTCTCGCAGCCGCTTTGGCCTGCGCATCGGCAGGAATTCTGGCCGCGCTGTTTTCTTCGGACGCCGCGCGCGATGTCATTGCCAGCGCCAGGGCTTCAAGTACCGCGGCTCTGTCGGTGGCGTCCGCGGCGATGCATCCGAATTCGATGCAACCGAAGGAAAGCGAGGTACAGCCGGGAGAATCAGCCCGGCTATCCGCGCCGGAAAATGAGGCGCCGGTTCCTCACGATGTCTCGACGGTGGCTGTCGCAGCGGCGGTCGTGTCACCGACCCCCGAGGACATCAAGACGGCCTATCAGAGTGCACTGCAAGGCGGTGCTCCGCCAACCGCAGCGGCCCCCGAGCGCGCGGCATCCGGAGATGCCATTCATCACCTTGACCCCGGTGAGATCGCTGCGGCGCTCAAGCGAGCGGATGCCTTGATTGGAAGCGGTGATATTGCCGCGGCTCGGTTGGTGTTGCGGCGGGCGGCCGAGGCCGGAGACGGGCGTGCGGCGATGATGCTTGCCGGAACCTACGATCCGACGGTTCTAGAGAGGCTCGGCGTTCGTGGCGTCGTGCCGGACGTCGCCATGGCGCGAAACTGGTACGAAAAAGCCAGACAGTTCGGCGCGCCGGAGGCGACATCGCAGCTCGGACTCCTCGCGAGCAAGCAACATTGAGCTCCGCGCCGTCTGCCGCACTCATTCGATAGCAGCCACTCGATCACAGCAGGTCACAGCAAAGGGTAAAATTATGGGCGTCCCCACGGCAACCGCTAGAAATCTGTTCCTATGCCTGTCGTTCTTCTCGTTATTCCTGCTCTCAACGCTCTCCTTGCGTCCTGCCCTGGCTCAAGGCCAGAAATCGACAGTGGCTCAAAGCCAAAAGGCGGCGGTGAGCTACGACGAAAAGAAGCGTCAGGCTAACGATATCGCCGTCAGCGTCGTCGTGTCCGGCATCTCATGCACGTGTGCGAGGTTCACCGAGGACATCCGCAACGTCGTCAACGATCTGGGCCCGGATGGCATCCGCGTTCTGCCGGTTCTGGGCGTCGGCGGACTTCAAAACGTGAACGATGTGCTCTTCCTCAAGAACATCGACATGGGTGTCGTCGATGAGGACAATCTTCGTCTTCTGAAGAAGAAGGATCCGGTGCTCTACGCCAACATCGAACAGCGTGTTCAATATATCACCAAGCTCTATAATTCAGAGTTTCAAGTTGTCGCGCGAGACGAGATCAAGTCCTATGACGATCTGCGCGGCAAAAAGGTCAACTTCAACCTGAAGGACAGCCAGACCGAAGTCACCGCCGACACCGTTTTCAATGCGCTCAATATCCCCGTGCAGCGGTCGTACTACGACAACGACGAAGCTATCAAGCGGCTGATATCGGGTGATATCTCGGCGATGATCATCCTCACGGGAGCGCCTCAGGCAGCCCTTGCAAAACTGAAGAAGGAGGATGGCGTCCATTTCCTCGCGCTCGATCCGGAAAGCCTGCCGCAGCACGATCTTCATGATCTGTTTGCGAACTACTTGCCGGCGGAACTCACGCACGAGCTCTATCCGAATCTTGTCGCCGAGGGGACGACGGTTCCGACCATCGCCAACCGGGCGCTGCTCGTCGCCTACGCCTGGCCGGAAAATTCCGAGAAATACAAGAAAGTCGCCAAATTCATCGACGCGTTCTTCAGCAAGATCGATCAGTTCAACAACCCATCGCGGCATCCGAAATGGCGCGAGGTCAACCTGGCGGCCGAAATGCCCGGCTGGACGCGATTCAAGCCCGCTGCTGATTGGCTCGCCGCTCACCGCAATCAAGCCGTATCCGTCAATCCGGACAGCACGACCGGCGCATCTTCCTCCGAGCAACTCCGGCTGGCCTTTGACAAGTTCATGCAGTCCTACGCGCCTTCGTCGGGCGGCAGGGCGCTTTCCGCCAGGGAACGGGAAGTGCTTTTCGCCAAATTCAAGGAAAGTCTGGCCGAGTCCAGGGCCGAACAGGCGTCCGTACGGTAGAGTCAAATCTGCCGCCGATCGAGTCGTAGTCGAAATCGGTTCCTGTAGCGTCTGGCGGCAAGCATCGGGTTGACCCGTGCTTGTCGCCGGCGCTGTCGGCAAACCGCTCGCTGCCCGTCCGGGCTTCGGCTCGCACGCGCAGCCACGCAACCGTCAGCCGGCGGAATGGTCAGTAGGCGGATGGATGGAGGTCGGGATCTTCGCCGCCGATCCTCGAGCGATCGCGTCCCCTAAAGCCAAAGTTGTCTGTGTTTCTCTGAAATTGCGGGTTGAGATCGAAGCGCTCGTTCCGCTGGTTATACGCGCCGCGAAAGTACTGATCCCGGAGAAGGTGGTGCGTCGGCCCGCGATGTATCCGCAAGCCATCGTGTCTCACCGGCCCTGTGTCTCGCGCGAACACTGGCGCGGCCATAACGGTGCAAAGAACAGCTATCGCACTCAGCGCTTTGACCATGGTCATTGGTTCCTCCTTCGGGCGAAGCCCCGCGGATCAACAACCATGTTCATCGGCACTAAAACATTTTTTATTTTCGGTGCGCCGGAGCCGTTATCGCAGGGCGTACGATACCCACGCCCCCTTGCTTTGGGAGAGCGGGCCATTACCGCTGATATTCGCCCATATGCCGCTCCCAAAAAGCAGCAGAGCGAGGCTCAGTCCGAGTATTTGCTTCATTGCCAAACTCCACATTGAGCTCACAGGCCTTGTTGGGTTGGTTTACTCGACTCAGAGGGCTTTTCTTTCGCCTTTACGGGGCGCGGCGAGGTGTCGAGTGCGCCTTTCAGCCGGTTGCCTTTGGGCGCCGCCGATGCGACCGGCGCGACAAATCTGGCGGCCCATCGCTGCTCGACTTTTCTTTGAAGATGAAGAGGAATAACGCTCATGACCAAAGCTCCCGCGTTCATCGACGCCCCGGTCCTAAACGTCTCAACGCGCGTGATCGATTAAAGGTCCACAATCGGCGAGCATTGCCATAATCGAGCAGCGGACGCCCTCGGGGGCGAACTCCAGGCGGGTTTTGCCATCCAGGTCGCGACTCAAGGCATGTTCGATGAGGCGGCTGCCGAACCCTTGGCGGGTCGGCGGAACGACACGGGGGCCGCCGCTCTCCCGCCAACTCAGATTGAGCCGTCCGGCCTGCACGGCCCAGCGGAGTTCCACGCGGCCTTCGGGTCGCGAGAGCGCTCCATACTTCGCCGCGTTGGTCGCGAGTTCATGCAGCGCCAGAGAGAGCGCCAGCGCCTGACTTGGCGAAACGTCCACGGAAGGACCAACCAGCGCGATCTGACCGGACACGAATGGCGCCACGGCGCGTGCAGCCAGATCGACAAGATCGGCGGCCGCCCAGCTGCGATCCGTGAGTAAATCGTGAGCCCCGGCGAGAGCGACGAGGCGCGCGTTCAGCGTCGTGCGCGCGCCTTCCGTATCGGCCGCGCCCCGAAGGGTCTGATTGATGATCGACTGCACGGTGGCCAGCGTGTTCTTGACGCGATGGTTGAGCTCGTTGCCAAGCAGCCGCTGCAATTCTTCAGCCTGCTTTCGTTCGGAGAGATCGCGGCTTGCGCCGGCGATGGCGACCGGCCTGCGTTCGTCGCCCTGGCCTTCGAACTCGACGAGACCCCAGGCGCTGAGCCATCGCCAGCTGCCGTCCAGCTGCTTCACCCGGTATTCGACGTCATAACGGCCATCACCCTTGGGATCGAGCGCCCTGGTCACACGGGCCCACATCAGATTCCTGTCGGCGGGATGGAACTTGGCTTCCACGCCATCCTTGTCGTGGAGAAAGCGCGCCTCCGTCAGTCCATAGAGGCGCTGGGCGTTCTCATCGTAGACGCAAATATTGTCGGCGATGGTGTAGCGCCAGGTGCCCATCTTGGAAGCGATCATGGCCAGGTCGAAAGTGCGTTTCTGGCGCTCCAGTTCGCGCCGCATCTCGTGTTCGCGCGAGACGTCCTGGAAGCAGTTGATGGCTCCCACGACGGAGCCGTCGCCATCGCGCAGCGGGGCTACATTGACACGCGTCACCCAACGTTTTCCGTCTGGATTTTGAACGACCGCCTCTGCGCCCTCAAAACTTTCGCCCGCCAGCAACGCACGGGCCATGGGTGTTTCGTCGGGCGGAATGAATTCGCCTTCCAGGCTCTCAAGGCGGAACGAGCCACAAAATCGTTGGACGGGATCAAGGAGTTTTGGGGGCCGTCCCCACAGCTCGACCGCCCGCCGGTTGACCCGGAGAATTTGGCCGTCGGCGTCGCACGCGTAGACACCGATCGGCATCGCGTCCAGAATCGCCTGGTCCAGCTCCAGAAAGGATTCCAGAAGGGCAGGCGCCCGGACCGAGAGGTCGAGCTTAAGCAGGGACATGGCGCGCCTCGAATGGTACGTGGGAGCCTATCAGACGGCGCGCTTCCGGGACCAGCAAGAACAGTGAGTTATCGAGTGATTATTTAATGCTGCGGCTGGAACCTTATGCCGATTGCCGGGTTGCCCTCCGTTTGACTGTAGGCCTATGCATTGCAGCGGCCTCGGGTCGTGGCGCCGCTGGCGACCCATCGCAAAACAGCCGTGGGTTTATCCGCCGATCGTTTGCGCCATCGCGTCGCCGCCACGGACCGACCACGCGGTCATGCGGCGCTCGAAGAAATCGAATATCAGATACATGCCGACGCCCATCACGCCCACCACGACAAGGGCCGCGAACACAAGGGGCACGTTGAAGTTGGAGCTTGCGACCAGCATCACGCTGCCGATGCCGTTGTTGCCGGCCACGATCTCCGCGATCACCGAGCCGACAAAGGCGAGCGTTACCGCGATCTTCAGCGAAGCAAAGAAGAACGGCATGGAGCGCGGGATGCCGATCTTGCGCGTCATGTCCCATCGCGTGGCGCCGAGCGAGCGCATCACCTCCAGAAGCTCCGGCTCGATGGTGGCAAAGGCGGTGGCGACATTGGCGACCACCGGAAAGAACGAGAGCATGAAGGCGGTGCACACCGCTGGAATGGTGCCGGCGCCGAACCAGACCACGAACACGGGCACGAGTGCTGCCTTCGGCACGCTGTTGAAGCCCACCAGCAGCGGATAGATGCCGCTGTAAAGCAGCCGCGACGAGCCGACCAGGATGCCGAGCGCCATGCCGAACACAACGGCCGCGACAAAGCCGATCAGCGTGGTCGCGAGCGTCGCCATTCCATGCACGAACAGCGGATAGCGGAACTGGTAGATCGC
>DATHPL010000550.1:0-4878 GCA_035483915.1 Bradyrhizobium sp. | reverse complement strand
TGAACGCGCACAAGCCGACCGATCCGTCGTTCCAGGACATCATGCAGATCAAGCAGAACGCGACGCGGGCGGCCACGCTGGTGCGCCAGCTGCTGGCGTTCTCGCGCCGCCAGACGCTGCGGCCGCAGGTGCTCGATCTTGGCGATGCGCTGTCCGACCTCACCATGCTGTTGCGCCGCCTGATCGGCGAGAAGGTGAAGCTCGACCTCGTCCATGGCCGAGACCTGTGGCCGGTGAAGGTCGACGTCTCGCAATTCGAACAGGTGGTGGTCAATCTCGCGGTCAATGCGCGCGACGCGATGCCCGATGGCGGCAAGCTCTCGGTGCGCACGGCCAATGTCACGGCCGAAGAAGCCACCCAGCTGGCCTATAAGGGGATGCCGGCGGCCGAATATGTCAGGATCGATGTCAGCGATACCGGCACCGGCATTCCGGCTGATATCGTCGACAAGATCTTCGAGCCGTTTTTCTCGACCAAGGAGGTCGGCAAAGGCACTGGCCTCGGGCTCTCGACGGTATATGGCATCGTCAAGCAGACCGGCGGTTTCATCTATGTGGATTCCGAACCCGGCAAGGGAACGTCGTTCCGCATCTTCCTGCCGCGGCATCATCCCGAGAAGGAAGTGGCGCACGATCCTGCGGCTGCCAATGGCGCCGCCAAGGAGGCTGCCACTGAGGCAAAACCCCGCACCGATCTGACTGGGCAGGGCACGATCCTCTTGGTCGAGGACGAGGAAGGCTTGCGTTCGCTCAATGCGCGCGGCCTGCGCTCGCGCGGCTACAGCGTGATCGAGGCCTCCAACGGTGTCGAGGCGCTGGAAGCGCTGGAGGAGAAAGACGGCGCGGTCGATCTCGTCGTCTCGGACGTGGTGATGCCGGAGATGGACGGGCCGACGCTGCTCAAGACCATGCGCGGGAAGAACCCCGACCTGAAGATCATCTTTGTTTCAGGTTATGCGGAAGACGCCTTCGAGAAGAGCCTGCCGGAGAACCAGCAATTCGCCTTCCTGCCGAAACCCTTTACGCTGAGCCAGTTGGTGGCGGCGGTAAAGGAAACCATGACGCCGCAGTAAGGTTTTGGACACGATGCCCGCGACGCAGGGCCGCAGCCCATCCCCCTCGCTGTGGCTTCTCTTTTGAGCGACCCTGCCCACTTAAGGGGGGCGCTTCCCTTTAGGCATCAAGACCATGGAAGCGCGGGTTTTTGAGGGAATATCGCCATGAATTTCAGGCCACGTGTTTTCGGCCTTGTGAAGGCCTTTGCCGTCGTGTTGTCGCTCGCCCTGCCGCTGGTCGTTGCGGCTTCGTCGGCTGACGCGCGGATCGGCGGCGGCGTCAGCTCGGGCTCGCGCGGCGCGCGAACGTTTTCGGCGCCGCCTTCGACCTCGACCGCGCCGAGCACCGCGCAACCGTTCAATCGCACCATCACGCAACCGGGCAGCCCTGGTTTGGGCACGGGAGGCGGCGGCTTCTTCAACCGTCCGGGCATGGGTCTGTTCGGCGGATTGGCGGCGGGATTCCTTGGCGCCGGTCTTCTCGGCATGCTGTTCGGCGGCGGAATGTTCGGTGGCATCGGCGGGTTCTCGTCGATCATCGGGCTGATCCTGCAGATCGGCTTGATCGTGTTGCTGGTGCGGTTTGCGATGTCGTGGTGGCAGCGACGTAACCAGACGGCAACGGCCTATGCCGGTGGACCTTCGCCGCTCAGCGCCCAGGCGACTTACGGATCGGGGATGGGTTTCGGTCTCGGCTCGGGCAGTGCGCCGGTTCAGATTCTTCCCGCCGACTACGAAGCCTTCGAGCGGCTGCTTGGCGAAACCCAGGACGCCTGGTCGAACGAGGACGTCGCGCGGCTTCACACATTGGCGACCCCGGAAATGGTCTCGTATTTCGTTCGCGATCTCGAGCAGAACAAGGCCGAGAATGTCGTCAACAAGGTTGCCGGCACGCGGCTTCTGCAAGGCGACCTTGCCGAAGCCTGGCGCGAGGGTGATACCGATTACGCCAGCGTAGCGATGCGCTATTCGCTGGTCGACACCACGCTTGATCGGGCCACCGGCCGTGTCGTCAAGGGCGATGGGCAGCCGGAGGAAGTCACCGAGGTATGGACGTTCCTGCGGCCGCGCGGCGGCAAGTGGGAACTGTCAGCGATCCAGCAAACCTCCTGATCGGCGGAGAGCAGCGCAAGACGAAGACGCCGCGGCAAAACCGCGGCGTCTTTTCGTTTTGGCGCTCCTAACTGTCCAAGCGCACAGCGCTCCTCGCTTTATCATTCCAGCGCCAGTCGGGCATTCCCGCTCCGATCTGTACGCCACCGACCCAACGGTTCGGCGGTGTCAGCGACATGAAGTCCGCATCGCCTTTCAGTACCGCGCGCCCGAGCTCGGTGATGCTTAGTAGGTCCGTCCAGGGCGGTTGCGACTTGCCGTCGGGGCCGACGCCAGTGCGGCGTTCGAAAACGCGAGCGCTTGCGCCTTCCATATTGAGCACGCGATCTCGCACATGAAGGTCGCCTTGCCCGGGAAGCGGATCGAGGCTCCGATGCAGGGTTCGATAGATCTTTCCGAGATTCACGCTGCCGCCCCAGTCCGGCGGCGGCTCCGCCATCAATGTCAGCGCCAGTTCTTCGGTGAGCGAGAGGCCATTGGCGGCCGAGGGCAGTTCGCGCAGATGGCGATGCAGGGCAGGGGCGAGTAATGGCAGCGCAGGCGTATTGCCGCGCATGATCGCCGCGAGTGGACGCGGGTCGGGGTCGACCAACGCGCGCCAGGCGTCAAGCCCCAACCGCAACTGCGCCGCGCTGACGGGTTTGCGGGTCTTCCACAGCATGCGTAACGCTTCCGGCGGCAACTCTCCGAGCCCGCTGAAGCGTCCGGCGCCAGGAAAGTCGCCGATGTTCACGAGTTCGAGCCGCAGCGGACGCCGATGCCTTGCGTAATGCCCAAGCAGGTGGATCAGTGACAACTGGTCGGTGACATCGTGCTCGAACCAGAGCACGACGCGTTGATAATCTGCGGAATCGTGGAGCTCGCGCTCTTTGTCTTCCAGTCCTCGAAGTTGCCCTTCATATTCGAGCGGTGGATCGAATTGATCGCCGTAGCAGTCGACGATGTGGCGCGCACGCTGCTCGAGATACCCTAAGCCCTCCCGCACGGGCCCGATGATATACGGGTAGATATCGACGTAATAATCGCCGCTGAAGCCGGCTTCCTTCAACGATGCCTGCAGGTCATGACCGCAGCGGATATGCAGCGTTCGAAGATCACCGTCGAGTACCGAAGCGTTCATCGCTTCGTACGCCAGCGTCATTTCGCCGATGTGGCGCTTCAGCGAGGCCCAGCTGTCGAACCGCAACTCCCGCGCAATGAGGTATTGCGCCTCGGCAAGCCTCGGCGGCGACCTGAAACGCGAAAGCGCTTCCGGCTCGCCTGCGCGTGCGGCTTTAAGCAGCTCCTTGGCGCGTTTGCCCTGCTGTTCGAAATTGAGACGAAATTGCGGATAGGGTCCGAGCGTGTCGGCCATAACAGATTCCCTTATCGGTCACCTGCGTTCGCTCAGGCAGATAAGGGGAACGATAGACCTTGACGCGTAGGTCTTCTGTCGTGGGCGCAGCCCTTTCCGCGAACGTGGATGCTCCGACGAAAAGCACGAGATATATTGGACCACTCCGGCTGAAAGGGTCAAGCCAGAGCTCAGTAACGGAATTGATCAGCGATCCCGCAAGCCGTGACTGGCCGAAAAGAACCGAAAAGCGGCAAGACGCCGCGGTAAAACGGCGGCGTCTTTTCATGTCGGGGTCGCTGAAATGGAATAAAGTTGGTCACGACGGGTTGGCTTTGTTGGTCGGCTCATGCCAACGGGCCGTCCGAAGCAAATATGTTGAATCAAAAAGCCATGGGAGGATTTTCAATGTCTGTTCTTGTCCAGAACATTTCGCGTCTCGGTCTTGTCTCGGCGGCAGCCTTGTTCGGGAGCTTGGCCGCGGCGCCGGCGCAGGCCCAATCGGCCAATACCACCTTCTTTGTTACCTCGGTCGGCCCCGGCAAGGGCGCGGACCTCGGCGGTCTCGAGGGCGCCGACAAGCAGTGCGCGACACTCGCCACCGCTGCGGGCGCTACCGCCAAGACCTGGCACGCTTATCTCTCCACGCAGGCCGCCGACGGCAAGCCTGCGGTGAATGCGCGCGACCGCATCGGCAAGGGGCCGTGGCAGAACTCAAAGGGCGTCGTGATCGCCAAGGACGTTGCCGATCTGCACAGCGCCTCGAACAACCTGAACAAGCAGACCGCGCTCAGCGAGAAGGGCGAAGTGATCAACGGCCGTGGCGATACGCCGAACCGCCACGACGCGCTGACAGGCTCGCAGCCGGACGGCACGGCGTTTGCGGCGGGTGAAGACCGTACCTGCAAGAACTGGACGAGTTCGACGCAAGGCGCGGCGATGCTCGGTCACATCGACCGCATTGGCCTACGCGACGACGATGCGTCGAAGTCCTGGAACTCTTCGCATCCCTCCCGCGGCCCGGATGGCGGCTGCTCGCAGGCCGATCTCAAGAGCACCGGTGGCGACGGCCTGCTGTACTGTTTCGCAGCGAACTGATCTGTACGCCGAGCATTTCTTGAGCTTCCCGCCGCAAGTCGGGCTTGCCCGGCTTGCGGACCGTTAATTGAGGAGCGGCCTCGGTCTCACAGCGACCAGGGCGGGCTGACGATGAAGCTTACATCGTCGGTCCAAAGTGCCTTGTTGTCCCAAGGATTCGTGCCGTCGCCATCGCCGGCGATATAAACCTTGCCATCGTAGTGGCGGATGTATTTCGTCGGGTAATTCACCGACCGGAACGAATTTCCTTTCCCGTCCTTCCCCGGCTCCGGACAGAAT
>DATHPL010000549.1:0-10948 GCA_035483915.1 Bradyrhizobium sp. | reverse complement strand
GCGCCCACTCGTTCAACTCATCGAGGTTGGCGTCCTGCAGCGTGAACTCGAACTGTGTTCGCGTCGGCCGCCCACCCAGCCGCACATCCTGCGCCGCCTGCATGTAGAGCCGCGAACCCTGAACCCTTTCAAGTTTGGGGCGCAAGCGGGCGATGACCTGCATCGCGGTGGCATCGCGTTCATTGAGCGGCTTCAGCGTAATGAACATGCTGCCGTTGTTGCCGGCCCGCCCGTTGCCGCCGATCACCGCGCCCACCGTCGCTACAGCCGGGTCGGCCTGGGCGATGGCGTTAAGCGCTTCCTGCTGCCGCAGCATCTCGGCAAAGGAAATATCCTGAGAGGCTTCGGTCGTTCCGCTGATCAGGCCGATGTCCTGCTGCGGAAAAAAGCCTTTCGGAATGATTATGAACAGATAGACCGACAGCGCCAGCGTCGCGAAGAAAATGACCAATGTGGTCCGCCGCCAGCCCATGGCGAGCTCGAGCCCGCGCTCGTAGCCGCGCAACATGGCGTCAAAGCCGCGCTCGCTCCACTGGTAGAAACGTCCATGTTCCTGATGCTCGCTGTGCGGGCGCAGGAAGCGGGAGCACATCATCGGCGTCAGCGTCAACGACACCACCATCGAGACGAAAATCGTCATCGCCAGTGTCACCGCAAATTCGCGGAACAGGCGGCCGATGATGCCCCCCATCAGCAAGAGCGGAATCAGCACGGCGACCAGCGAGATACTGATCGACAGAATCGTGAATCCGATTTCGCTGGAGCCCTTGAAGGCTGCAGTCAGCGGCTTGTCTCCCTGCTCGATGTAGCGCGTGATGTTTTCCAGAACCACGATCGCGTCGTCGACGACGAAGCCGACGGCGATCGTCAGCGCCATCAGCGACAGGTTGTCGAGGGTATAGCCGAACACCCACATCAGCGCGCAGGCGCCGAGCAGGCCGAGCGGAACCGTGATCGCCGGAATCACCGTGGCCCAGAAGCTGCGCAGGAAGACGAAAATGACCATGACGACGAGAACGATGGTCAACAGCAACGTGAATTGAACGTCCTCGACGGCGGCACGAATGGTTTGGGTTCGGTCGCTGAGGATGCCGATCTTGATCGCGGCCGGAATGCCGGCCACCAGCCGTGGCAGCAGCGCCTTGATCTTGTCCACGGTGTCGATGACGTTGGCGCCGGGCTGTTTGTAGACCACCAGGAACACGCCGCGCTTGCCGTCGGCCCAAGCGGCCTGCTTCATGTCTTCCGACGCCGTTATTGCCTGCCCGATGTCGCGAACCCGCAACGGGCCGCCATTGCGATAGGCGATGATGACGTCGTTCCAGTCCTTCGAGTCCTGCATCTGATCGTTGGAATAAATCGTAAAGGCGCGTTTATCGCCATCGATGTTGCCCTTGGGGCTGTCGACCGTGACAATCGAAATCTGGTTGCGCACGTCCTCGAGCGACAGGCCCTTGGCCACCAGCTTCGCCGGATCGACCTGGACGCGAACTGAAGGCTTTTGCTGACCGCCGATTGTGACCTGTGCGACGCCGGAAATCTGGCTGATCTGCTGCGCGAGCTGGGCGTCGACGGAGTCGCTGACGGTGGTCAACGGCAGGCTGTCTGACGTCGCGGACAGCAGCAGAATTGGCGAATCCGCCGGGTTGACCTTGCGGTAGGTCGGCGGGGTCGGGAGGTTTTTCGGCAACTGGCCGCCGGCGCCATTGATGCCGGCCAGCACGTCGTTGGCGGCGCCGTCGATGTTACGATTGAGATCGAACTGGATCGTGATGGAGGCGGTGCCGAGATAACTCGTCGAAGTCATCTGGGCGATGCCGGGAATTTGCGCGAACTGCCGCTCCAGCGGCTGCGCCACCGACGAAGCCATGGTTTCGGGGCTCGCGCCCGGGAGCTGGGCGGTGATCTGGATCGTCGGGAAGTCGACCTGCGGCAGCGGGGCAACGGGAAGCAGGGGATAGGCCACGAGGCCGACAAACAAAATGCCGGCCATCATCAGCGAGGTGCCGATGGGATATTTGATAAAGGGGGCGGAAATCCCCTCGTGGATCCCTTCGTTCATTCCTGCTGCACCTTCGGTTGCGCCGAATCCGAACTGGCTACGGCCGTGGTGACGATGGTGCCCGGTTGAACCTTGAACTGACCGGTGACGATGACCCGCTGGCCCACCGAAACGCCGCTCTCGATCACCGAACGGCCGTCGATCGACTGGCTGACCTTGACCTTGCGCAGTTCGGCCTTGTTGTTCTGGTCGACGGTGTAGACATAAAGGCCCTCGGTACCATGCTGGACCGCATCGTCCGGGACCACCGTCGCATCCTTCAATATGCGCACCAGCAGCCGCGTTGAAACCGATTGACCCGGCCACAAGGCATGATCCTTGTTTTCGAAGACGGCCTTGAGGCGGATGGTGCCGCTGGTCGAATCGACCTGGTTGTTCACGACTGCCAGCGTTCCTTCCGCCAGCGGTCGCTTGCCGTCGGTGGTGATCGCAATGGTCTTGAGTGGAGTGGCGCCTTGAGCGCCTTTGATGTCAGGCAGCTGATCTTCGGGCGCGGTGAAAATGACGGCAATCGGCTCAACCTGAGTGATTGAGACGATCCCGGTCTGGGCCGAAGCATTGACGATATTGCCAACATCGACCTGACGCAGGCCGACGACACCGGAAATCGGCGCCTTGATGTCGGTATAGTCGAGCTGGGTCTGTGCATTGTCGATGGAGGCTGCGTCAGCCGCGATCTGGGCCGTGAATTGCGATACGCTGGAGCGCTGGGTATCGAGCTGCTGGCGGGTGGCGAACTCACCCAGCTTGATGAAGCGCTGCAGGTCCAGGTTGATGTTGGCGAGATTGGCCTCGTCCTGCTCTTTCTTGGCCTTGGCCGCGTCGAGCGCGGCTTGATACGGCCGGGGATCGATTTTGGTCAGCAGGTCGCCCTGCTTGACGTACTGGCCTTCGGTAAACGCGATCTTGTCGATCTGGCCGTCGACGCGGGAACGCACGAGGACTGTGTTGAAGGCCTGAACGGTTCCAAGGCTTGTCAGGTAGACTGGAAAGTCCGCCTTCTCGACGGCCGCAACGCTCACCCGCACCGGGTTTCGGGTGGCTGCTTTTTGCGCCCCGCCTGCCGCCGCTTCCCGGTTTTCGCCATGGAGCCGCTGCCAGCCGTAATAGCCAAGCCCTGCGACCACTAAAGCCAGTAAAATCCAACGCGTTATCCGCGATTTTTTCATGTCGGCCTTCAGACTTAAAAAAATATAAGTAGCGAGTCTTCCCTAGGGATCATAGAGACTTCATATATAATACGCGTGCACTTAATGTGTAAACACACTATGGCTTGAGATTCCTTAACTATTGGCAATCCGGCGCCCGTTTAGACCTTATGTCTCTCGACCTGAAAAAGCAGTTCATTACCCAGCTGATCGAAAGCTCGCGCTTGCTGCGGAACTATGTCGACCATCGGGCCAAGTCCCGTGGCACGACGCGAGCGCAGTGGATTGTGCTGTTCCGCTTGCGCGAGCAGGAAGGGCTGTCCCAAGTGGATTTGGCGGACGTGCTGGAATTACAGCCGATTTCGTTGGTGCGCCTGCTCGACCGGCTGGTCGAGCATGGCCTTGTGGAGCGCCGCAGCGACCCCCGGGACCGGCGGGCCAACCGTCTGTTCCTGACGGTAGCCGGGCGTCAGCTCGCCGACGACCTCGATAGTCTGCGCGACGCCATTGCAATCGACGTGTTGCAGGGGATGCCAGCCGCAACGATCGAAACCAACCTCAAGGCGCTGCGCGACGTCAAGGAGCGGATCAAAACCCTGGCCGAACCCGCCGGTAACATCGCCGCCAAGTAATGGCACTACGGCGCCACACCCCAACCATCATGCGGACCAGGACATTTCTTGAACGTTTCATGCGATAGGCCTGCTTCGTCAACCTACGCGATCGTCCGGCTGACGTTCTCGCCACGCGACTGAGAAAGACGGCAAAGCTAAGCGGGCCGCAACGCCAAATGGAATTCGTCTAACTCACGCGTTAGCTACTCGACGCCGCGTGGGAAATGCTTTTGAAGCAGGTTGCTGGCAGAGATCTGAAATCCGGGAAGTCGTGGGAATGTTTAGAACCGTTCTTAAGACCGTCGCTGTACTGATATTCGTCTCGACGGGAGCAATCGCGTTCGCCCAGCAGAATACGCCCGGCCCGGATTCGAAAACGCCAGTCACGGCAACGGCGCCGGCGATTCAGCCAGGCGCTGCCGGCTCTGCGGTTTCCGCCGACAATGGAACGGCGGTGGTCGATACCAAGTCGTCGAAGGCCACGCTGCGCGAACTGTCGCCCTGGTCGATGTTCCTTTCGGCCGATATCATCGTAAAGGCCGTGATGATCGGCCTTGCGTTTGCCTCGCTGGTGACGTGGACGATCTTCATCGCCAAAATGGCTGAACTAACGCTGGTTCAGCGCGGCTTGCGTATTGCACTCGGCAAAATCGCGGATTCAAGGTCGCTCGCCGAGGCGCAATTTGCGCTCGGCTCCAGCGGCACCATCCTGTCCTCATTGCTGGCGGCGGCAATGCGCGAGGCGCGGCTGTCGGCGGGAATTTCTAGCGACGCCGGCGTGAAGGAGCGGGCGGCATCGAGCTTTGCCGAGATCGTACGGGCGGAATCGCGTCGGATCCGGCTCGGCATGGGTGTGCTTGCCACCATTGGCGCAACGTCGCCGTTTGTCGGTCTGTTCGGCACGGTGTGGGGCATCATGAACAGCTTCATCGGCATTTCGAAGTCGCAGACGACCAATCTCGCAGTCGTGGCTCCCGGCATCGCCGAAGCGTTGCTGGCGACCGCGTTCGGTCTTGTCGCGGCGATCCCGGCGGTCATCATCTACAACCATTTCTCGCGCGTCACGAAGGGCTATCTCGAACTGGTCAGCCGCTCGTCGGGTGCGGCGGGACGGCTGTTGTCGCGCGATCTCGACCGCACCCATGTCAGTCCGGTTGGCCGAGCCAATTCGCGCGCTGCGGAGTAGGGCATGGCCGTCTCACTCGCCGATACCGAGCTTGATGACGACGCTGATTTCGCGGAGACGCATGACATCAATGTCACGCCCTTCATCGACGTCATCCTCGTCCTTTTGATCATCTTCATGGTGGCTGCGCCGTTATCGACGGTCGATTTGCCGATCGATCTGCCGTCCTCAACCGCAACGCCGCAGAAAAAGCCGGACAAACCGACTTACGTCAGCATCAAACCGGATCTGTCGCTGGCGATCGGCGAGAAGTCCGTCAAGCGGGCCGAATTGATCTCGACGCTCAATGCGACGGCCGAGTCCAATCCGGAACGTCTGGTTTTTGTGCGCGCCGACCGCGGCGTGGCCTATGGTGACCTGATGGATGTGCTGGAATTGCTGCGTCAGGGAAATTACCGGATGAAGCTGGTGGCGCTGGAAGGTGTTGCCGATGCTTCGGTCCCATCGCCCACATCTGGAGCGGCAAGGCCTTGATGCGATGACCAAGCTTACGCAGGAGCAACGGCCGCCCTGGCGGCTCTGGACGATCGCGGCGGTTGCCGCCTTCTCCCTGCATGTTGCCGGCGCGGCGCTCGCCTTGGCGCATCTGAATCCCGATGACGGCGCCGACGGACTTGGTGCCAATGTGTCCGAGATCGGCATTGAGCTGACGTCACCCACCGCTGAAGACACTGAGCTGCCTCCGGGTCCGGACGCCGATGCTTCCGTGGCCTCGCCTGCGCTGGCCGAGCAGAAGGCGGAGGTCAAGCCGACCGATTTGCCAAAGGAAACGCCGAAGGAAAGCGAAGAGCCCGATCGGGTGGTGACGCAGAACGAGCAGAAGAAACCGACGGATGACGATCCAAAGGTCGAGACCGTGCAGACCGCGGCTTCGCAGGAATCGGTAGCGCAGGACGCTACCGCGCGGCAGCACATCGAAGGTGCACGGGAGGCCAACGCTGCGGCGGCGCCAAATCTCGGGATCGGCAAGGATAAGCAGTTGCTCGCCGCCAAATGGGAGCGGCAGATCAGCGCCTATTTCGAGCTGCACAAGCGCTATCCGAAGACCGAGAAGATCAAGGGCGTGAGGGTCAAGGTGAGCCTGGTGCTCAATCGTCTGGGCCATGTCGTGTCGCTCGCGATTGCGGAATCGTCAGGCGATCCACTGTTCGACGAAGCCGCGCTGGACATGGTCCGTCGCTCGGACCCGGTGCCGCGTCCGCCTGCGGCGCTGACCGAGGACACTTTCAGCTACAACCTGCCAGTGGATTTCAGGGACAAGAAATGAAAATGCCGGCGATGACCCGCCGGCATTTTTGTTGGCCACAGACGGCGTCAGCGGAAATAATACCGGAACGCGGTGTAGACGACGACCAGGCCGGCAAAGATCAGGGCAACGGGAAGCTTTGACTTTCCTTGCGTTCCGCTGGCCGCCTTCGGCCGCTGCGCCGGTGGACGCTTGAACGCGGTGACGTTGTCGCTCGCAGCGCTTGTTCCGGCCGAGCGGGGTTTGACTTCGGGGGCCTGGCCCGCGCCACCCATCTCCTCATAGTAGCTCTGATAGATAAGCTGGATAATGGCCTCGGACGCCTCGGGCTCGCTGGTTTCCTTCAGCAACAGTTTGTAGCGTTCGAGGAAGGCTTGGGCCGTCGGGGGCAGGGAAGAGGCGCCATTCAGCTTTGCCATCATGGTCCAGGTTGCGAAATCGGCCCTTGCCCTGGTATCGGCGCGTCGCGCGATCATCATGTCGGCTGCTTTGATCAAAATGCCCTCTGCTCTTTCGCGGATCACCCCGTTTAACCGTTTCCGGTGGCGATGAGTATCAGCCGGATCACATAACCGGTGGTCGTCCGCAATATCGCTGAAATAACATCAAGATTTAGACCGAACTGCGAGCCGGCGAGCGGCAGCAGGATCAAAAGTCCAATCAGGATTAACATTCCGAACGGTTCCAGCCGCGAAAGCGGCAACGCCAGCGCTCTCGGCAACAGCCCGACAGCCACGCGTCCGCCGTCCAGAGGCGGGATCGGCATCATGTTGAAAATCGCCAGGATCACATTGATCACAAGCGCATTTTTCAGGTTGTCCTCGACCCATTGCGCGGCATTGTCGGGCAGGAGGTCCATGGCATGGAAAGCCGTGGCGGCAACCAGTGCGAGCGCGATGTTGGTGGCGGGACCGGCGAGTGCCACGAGGACCATGCCGATGCGCGGGTTGTTCAGCGCACGAAAATTCACCGGCACCGGCTTGGCATAGCCGAACAGAAACGGCGAATGCGACATCAGGAGAATCGCCGGCATGATCAGCGTGCCGAAGGGATCGATGTGCCGGATCGGATTGAAACTGACGCGGCCAAGGTCATAGGCGGTGTTGTCGCCAAGACGATGGGCGACATAGCCGTGGGCCGCTTCGTGAAAGGTGATGGCGATCACGAGCGGCAGGACCCAGACGGAGAAGTCGTAGAGAGTGATGTTCACGGGAGTGCGGCTCCAACCTGATTCCGGTGGACGCTATCACGTCCCGAGGCAATTGGTGCTTAAGTGGGGCCTTCGGGATATTGCGGCAGGCCATCATCGAGCCTGACCCAGGCGATCTTTTCCGAAACCCAGATATGCTCGGTCGGCGCAAAGGCGTTGCGGTCGTCAAAGGTGGCCAAGGCGACGCCCGCCGCGGTGCCGTTGCGACGCCAGGAAAATAGCCGGGTGCCGCACTGTTTACAGAAAACCCGCTCCAGATGGTCCGAGGACGCAAAGCGGCCGGTGTCGCCTGTGACCGTCAGGGCATGCTGGTCGTAGAGCGCGCGGGCAAAGAAGGGCGAACCCATCGCCTTCTGGCAGTTGCGGCAGTGGCAGATGCGCACGTTGATCGGCTCGCCTTCGCAGCGAAAGCGCACCGCGCCGCACAGGCATCCGCCTTCTCGTGTCATGAACCGCTCCGATCCTCAACCCTCATCCTGAGGGCTTACGAAGCAAGCGTCTAAGGATGAGGCCCGTTATCGATCTCCCCCTTCGAGACGGCCGCTTGCGCGGCCTCCTCAGTGTGAGGATTTCTCAATAGGTCGCCCGGCCGCCGGAAATGTCGAACACCGCGCCGGTGGAGAACGAGCAGTCTTCCGAGGCGAGCCAGGCCGCGAGCGCTGCCAGTTCCTCGACCAGGACGAAGCGGTTTTTCGGAATCTTCGACAGCATGAAGTCGATGTGGGCTTGCGTCATCTGGTCGAAGATCGCGGTCTTGGCCGCGGCCGGCGTCACGGCGTTGACCATGATGTTGTATTGGGCAAGTTCCTTGCCGAGCGACTTTGTCAGCGCGATCAGACCGGCTTTCGAGGCCGAGTAATGCGCGGCGTTCGGATTGCCTTCCTTGCCGGCAATGGAAGCAATGTTCACGATGCGCCCGTAGTTTTGCTTGATCATGACGGGTGCAATCGCCTTGCAGCACACGAAGGGGCCGTCGAGGTTGATGCGCAACACCTTGCGCCACTCGTCGAAGTCGGTCTCCCAGACCGTCTTGTTGACGCCGGCGATGCCGGCATTGTTGACGAAAATATCGATCTTGCCGAAGGCTTTCAGCGTTTCCTCGCGTGCTTTCTCAACGGCGGCGAGGTCGGATACGTCAACCTTGACGGCGGTGACGCTCTCGCCGATTTCCTTGGCCGTCTTCTCGGCCAGTGGCTGATCGTGGTCCCAGATCGCGACTTTGGCGCCGGAGGCGACAAAGCGCTCGGTGATCGCGCGCCCAAAACCTTGCGCTCCGCCGGTGACGACAGCGCAGCGGCCATTCAGATCGATCTTGTTCATGGTTATGTTTCCTGATTACAGCGTCCAGCCGCCGTCGATGATATGTGCGACGCCGGTGGTAAAGGCGCTTTCATCGCTCGCGAGATAAACCGCCAATGAGGCGATCTCGTCCGCCGTGCCAAGCCGGCCCATCGGTTGTCGTGAAACGAACATCTCGCGCCCGCCGGGACCGGCGGCTGCGGCGCGGTTAAGCATCGAAGGCGTCTCGATGGTGCCGGGGCAAATGCAGTTGCAGCGAATGCCCTTGGTGATGAAATCGGTTGCGACCGCACGGGTCAGCGCTGCGACGGCGGCTTTGGTTGCGCCATAGACGTAGCGGTTGGGCGCGGCCTTGAAGACGCCGGCGGCGGAAGAGATGTTGACGATGGAGCCGTGACCCCGCTCCAGCATGCCGGGCAGGAAATTGCGGATCGTCCGGTGCATCGACTTGACGTTGAGGTCGAAGGAGAAGTCCCAATCCTCGTCGGAGCATTCCAGCACCGTGCCGTGATGCACGAAGCCGGCTGCGTTCAGGAGGATATCAACGCCGCCGACGCGCTTGGCGATCGCGGCGACCGCGGCGCTGTCACGGACGTCTAGGCGCGCGACATCCTTGACGCCTTCCTTGGCGAGATCAGCCAATGCCTTTTCGTCGATGTCGGTGGCAAAGACGCTCGCGCCTTCGCGCGCAAAGGCGATCGCCGAGGCGCGGCCGATGCCGGCCGCGGCCGCGGTGACGAATGCGCGTTTGCCTTTCAGGCGGTCTGACATGTTTTTCTCCCTTCGTTTCTGTCATTGCGAGGAGCAAAGCGACGAAGCAATCCAGACTTCTTTCTCAATGCTGGATTACTTCGCTTTGCTCGCGATGACGGGTTCTGTCTTAGTGATTATCCCTGGCGACGCCGAACTTGCCGGCGATGTCGTGGTAGCGCGTGGCAAGCTCCATGCAGGCGCCGGTCGCCTGCTGGCCGACGGTTGAGCGATAGATTTCCTGCCACGGCGTCTGGTTTGCCGGATAGGGGAAGCCGCCCTTGGCTTTCAATTCCGCATGCCGCTTCTTCACCTCGTCATCCGAAATCAGGATGTTGGCGCTGCCCTTGTTGAGGTCGATACGAACCTTGTCGCCGGTCTTGAGGATCGCAAGGCCGCCGTCGGCGGCAGCTTCCGGTGTCGCGTTCAAGATCGAGGGCGAACCCGACGTGCCCGACTGTCTCCCGTCGCCGATGCAGGGCAGGGACAGGATGCCGCGTTTGATCAGGGCCGCGGGCGGCTGCATGTTCACGACCTCGGCGCCGCCGGGATAACCGATCGGTCCGGTGCCGCGCACGAACAGAATGCAGCGTTCGTCGATGTCGAGCGCGGGATCGTCGATGCGATGGTGATAGTCTTCTGGGCCCTCGAAGACGATGGCGCGGCCCTCGAACGCGTTCGGGTCCTTCGGATTCACCAGATAGCGGTCGCGGAATTCCTTCGAAATCACGCTGGTCTTCATGATCGCGGAATCAAAGAGATTACCGCGCAGGACGAGGAAGCCGGCGTCCTTCACCAACGGCTTGTCGTAACTCCAGATCACGTCGCCATCGGGCTTGGGTGCTTCGCGGCAATTGTCGCCCATGGTGTGGCCGTTGACGGTGACGGCGTCTTCGTGAATCCGCCGGGCCTTCATCAATTCGTGCACCACCGAGGGCACGCCGCCGGCGCGATGGAATTCCTCGCCGAGATAGAAGCCGGCCGGCTGCATGTTGACGAGCAGCGGAACGTCGTGACCGAATTTTTGCCAATCGTCGATCGAGAGCTCCACGCCGATGTGTCGGGCGAGCGCGTTGATGTGGATCGGCGCGTTGGTCGAGCCGCCGATCGCCGAGTTGACGACGATGCAATTCTCGAACGCCTGTCGCGTCAGGATGTCGGAGGGTTTGAGATCCTCCCAGACCATGCCGACGATGCGTTTTCCCGTTTCATACGCAATCTGGCCGCGTTCGCGGTAGGGCGCGGGGATCGCTGCGCAGCCGGGCAGCGACATGCCGAGCGCCTCAGCCAGCGCGTTCATGGTCGAGGCGGTGCCCATGGTGTTGCAGTGGCCGACCGACGGTGCGGAGGAAGCCACAATGGTCATGAATTGCTCGTAGTCGATCTCGCCGGCGGCAAGCTCCTCGCGCGCCTTCCAGACCACGGTGCCCGAT
>DATHPL010000548.1:0-2014 GCA_035483915.1 Bradyrhizobium sp. | reverse complement strand
GGGCATCCGGAGTTCAGAGCCAAATTGCCGACTTATCCCTCCTCGGTCGTCGCTTCTCCACACCTGTTCCAGAAGGTCGCGGTGCCCAACATCTGCGTCGCATAGTTCGAGGCCGACGGTAGGGCTTGGCGCATGTGGTTTTGAACTACCGGCAACATGCCCGGGTGGAGTGATCTTACAAATTCGGGAGAAGAACCGTGGCAAAGGTAATCCATCCGGGCGACGCTGCTCGCTATTGCCGACGATGTCATCGAGTGAGCGACAGAGCCGGAAATTGCTGCGCTGCAAGGAAGGCACCTATTGGCAGATACCGTTGAAAAAGTCGGCGGTTCAGCGATACGGTCCCGTCAGTCGCGTTTTTGATGGACCGAGTGAGACGACAATCTTGCAGCGCGTTCCTCGCCTTGGCCCAGGCTATGCCGCCATTATTTCCATTCGCGCACTCGCTGGTCTCAATCTCGCGAGCCGCCGCAAGTTCTGCGCGGTCGCCGCGAGGAGGAATTCGTCTTTGGCGCCGCATGGGCCCCGCAGCCGCAAGCGCCCGACCCGAAGGATGCGCTTGAGATGGGCAAATAGCATCTCGACCTTTTTCCGGCGGCGACAAGCAGCCTCATATTCCGGTGTCGACGCGAGAGCCCGGGCAACGTCGCGGGCATTTTCATTCAGATCACGCGGAATCTTGCGGGCGGCCGCATTTGGGCAGCAACGCGACTTGAGATCACAGACGTCACAATCCCTCTTGCTGGCGCGATAGAGGCGTGTGCCTTCGGCGGTGATGCCGGTCCGTGGGGTAGCGTAGGTGCGCCGGAACTGGACCAGCTCTTTGCCAGCCGGGCACGTATATCGGTCCCTTTCGGGATCAAAAGTGAAGTCGGCGCGCGAAAACGTCCCGTCCGTCCGGGTGGACTTGTCGAAGACGGGAATGTGCGGTGTGATCTTCTTCTGTTTGACCAGCCACGCCAGGCTCTCGGCCGAACCGTAGGCGCTGTCGGCGGTAAGATAATCCGGCTTCAAGCCGAAGCGATCCTCCGTCCGTTCGAGCATGGTGCGAGCCGCGCCGACTTCGGCCTGGCGAATGGCGCGCGTGGCTTCAACATCGACAATCACCCCGTGGTCGGTATCGATCAGATAATTGGTGGCATAAGCAAAGAAGGCATGGCCCTTGTGCGCCCCCGTCCACTGGGCCGCCGGGTCGGACCGCGAGATGAACTTCGGCGTCACAGGAGACGCCGCGCCGAAAGCGGCATCGTCTAGCGTCGCGAGATACTCGCGCACGGCTCGACAGGCCTTGTCCTTGACCTCCTCCGGCTTCCATTCGTCGCTCGGGACCGAGCGCTGTTTGTTCGCGTCCGCGGCAATCAGGCTGGCGTCGACGGCGAATCCATCGGCTCCGACCAGCCCTTCGGCCATGCAGCGCTCAACGATGGTCTCGAACAGATGGCGAAAGACATTGCTCTCGCGAAAGCGCCCGTGCCGGTTCTTGGAAAAGGTCGAATGGTCCGGGACCTTGTCATCCAGACCGAGGCGGCAAAACCAGCGATAGGCGAGATTGAGATGAACCTCCTCGCACAATCGGCGCTCCGAACGTATGCCCATGCAATAGCCGGCGATCAGCATGCGGATCATCAGCTCCGGATCGATCGAGGGGCGACCGGTGCTGCTGTAAAACGGCCTCACCGCCTGACGAACGTCATCGAGGTCGAGATGCCGATCGATGCTTCGCAAAATGTGATCGGAAGGGACATGGTCGTCGAGGCAGAAATCATAGAATAACCGGGCCGACGTCGCTTGAACGCCCATCATCGCCGCATCCCCCGCCAAATCACCAGAAGCAGTGAATCACGGCATCGCCGCTGCATCAATCAACCGGCGGGTTTTTCAACATCGGGTAATGGGCGGCTGCTCCCTGAAAGTCGATAAGATCGGCTTTCCGATATGAAGAGGAGAGCAGCTATGGAGTATTTTGCAGGATTGGACGTCTCTATGGAAGAGACGCATGTCAGCGTTGTTGATC
>DATHPL010000547.1:0-3344 GCA_035483915.1 Bradyrhizobium sp. | reverse complement strand
GCGACTGGATCGCGCCGACTGAGGTTACCGATGCCGATCGTCAGAATCCTGCTGGTGTTTCTCGCGCTCGCCTCGCCGGCGCTCGCGGAGGACGGTCTGCTCGATGCGGCCGCCGCGCGCGACGCCGCGCAGGCCTTCCGGGTCTACGTCGAAGGGGTGGCGAAAAAGGGCGAGCGGCCCGACCTGACCCGGCCGGAAGTCGCAGCGCTGCTCGACCGCATCTTCGATCTTGACGCCTTGAACGCGCTGCCGCCCGCGCAGGGGAGCGATCTTCCCTGGCTGCTCGACTGGATGGAAGCCGCCAACACGGCCAACAAATTGATCACCCGCTACGGCTCGAAGCCGGGGCCGGGGCCCGACTTGCCGGCGATCGAGCGCAACATGGCCGAGTACGAGGACCAGATCGCAGCCGCGCTGAACTTCCTGATCCACGGCCAGGCGCGCGAGGCGGTTTCGAGCAATCTATTCTGGGAGGGCCTTGCGCCGGAGCAGCGCACGCGCATACGCGAGCAGGGGTTTGCGGGCGCCCGCAACTCCAACGCCGAGTTTATCCTGAGCGCCATCTGCTCGGCGATCACCAGCGGCGGTAAGCCCGCCAACGCCCGGTTGGTGGCGGCCGCCATCCGCGACACAAGCGAGGTCTGGGCGAGCTATTTCCTGCCGCAGCAGCGCTCCCGCATCCTCGAACAGCTCGCCGGCTATACCAGGCAGGTGCCGGACGAGACGGCGCGAGCCGATCTCATCGCCTTCGCGGCCGCGCTTCAAGCCAAAGGTTGATCTGATTCTTCTTCACTTCTCCCCGAAAGCGGGGAGAGGTGAAGCAAACGAGATTGCCGGCTTCGTCAGCCGCAATTCCAGACCGGTCCGATCGGCGTCCGCGACCAGCACGGACCAAAGGTGCCGCCATTGTAATGGCCGTTGTAAAAGCCGGGCCGGCCGGGATAGTGCAGTTCGTCGTCGTAGCCGTAATATCGAGGTGTCGGGTCGATGTACCAGGGGCGGCGGTTCTGGCGTGCCAACCGCCGCAACCCATCTTTCTGCATAAAGACCGGCTGGCTGTTGCTCAGCGGCTGTTGATAGCCCGGCAGGAAGCCGTAGCCATGCCAAACCGGCTTGGGCTTCTTCTGAACCGGCGCGGCTTGCGCGATCGCCGGCAGCAGCGACAGGACAACAGCAATGGATAGACACATGAGGCGCGACATAGGCTCACCATAGACATTCGGCGGCGGGAAGACCATTCAAATCCGGGTGCAAAATTCTTCGCAAACTCATAGCATGGGCCTGGCGGAGAGTGAGCGATGTCGAAGGCAATTCTGGTCTGCGTTTTGTTCTTCTCGGGCCTGATGTCAGGTTTGACATCCTGACTTAAAGACGACAAGCCGCCGTGCCAGAATGGCGGCGCTGGTTGATCCGCCCCCTTCCATATGGACGAGTTCGAAATGACGATCGATACGAGTCGCGCGGTCGAGATCGAAGCTTCACGCGCCAAGCTGCTCGGCCTTGCGGTCATCGGGGTCGTCATGACGGCGCTTTCGATGGCGATCGCCCTTCATGCGTTTCCCAAGGTCCAGCCCGGCAGCCTGGCCGAGTTCACCGGCTATGTCGGGATACCGCTGTTCGGGGCTTGCACATTGCTCGCGCTGTGGAGAGCATTCACGGCCCACGGTCCGGTCGTCACGATCGCGCCACAGGGGATTTGGGATCGCCGGGTCGCCGCCGAGATTATTCCGTGGAGCGCCGTCAAGGACATCGCGGTCTGGAAGCACCGTCGACAGCGATACATGGTGCTCATGGTCGATCCGGCGGTCGAGGCCGGACTCCATCTCACCAGAATGGCGCGCTGGTCACGGAACGCCAATCGCGCGCTGGGCGCTGACGGCCTCTGCGTCGGCTCGAACGATCTGAAGATCGGATTCGACAGACTGCTGTCGACAAGCCTGGCTTTTGCGCGCGCGTCGCCGTCGTCGCGCGCGCCTGTCGCGCAAACTGAAGCGGCTGCCGGCGACGGCAGGTGAGACTCAAGTCTGAAGCCAAAATTCTCTGAAGCCATGTTCAATGGCACAGTAAAAACAAACGAAAAAACCAACGGAAATCGATCGGTGTCACGTCCAAAAATGTCGCGTCCCAAAACGTTCCTGCTTCTCGCAAGCCTCACGGCCTGTCTTGTCAGTCAAATTCCCGCGAACGCCGAAGAGCCGGTCCACGTATTGGCGACGGGCGTGTTTGCAACCGCCTTGCAGTCGTTGGGGCCTGCCTTCGAGGCGGCCGATGGCATTAAAATTCAGGTGTCGATCGCCAACGCCGGTGAGGTCGCCGCGCGCGTGGTTGCGGGCGAGGCCGCCGATCTCGTGATGTCGTCTTCCGCCGGTGTGAAAGCGCTCGCCAAACAAGGCGCGCTCCTCCCGGATGAAATCGTGATCGGCAAGATGCGGCTTGGCGTTGCCGTCCCCGCAGGCGCAGCGATGCCGGATCTTGGTTCGACCGAGACGTTCCGGGCGCTCCTGCTATCCGCCAACAAAATTGCCTATATCGATCCGAACGGCGGCGGCACTTCAGGACCGTTTTTCGAGCAGATGTTTTCCTCTCTCGGTGTTGCCGATGCCGTGCATGCCAAAGCCGTGCTCTGCAAGACCGGCGCGGAAATCGTCAACGCGGTTGCATCGGGCCGCGCAACCATCGGCATGACGCAGGCGAGCGAGATCGTCGGCGGCAATGGCGTTGTGTTCACAGGCTACCTGCCTGATGCGCAGAACCTCACGACGGTTTACGCAGCCTCGATTGCAAAGGGATCGAAGAATGCGAAAGGCGCTTCCGCATTTCTGGCGTTCATTGCCGGCCCAAGCGGATCCGATCATCTTCGCCGGGCCGCCTGGGATATCGCGCGATAGCCGGTGACGCTAGCCGGCTACGTTGGCTCGCGTTGCGACGGGCGCTGATTTCAGTGGCGCGCACTGACCTCGCGGATCAACTCGATGGCATAAAAGGGTTTTGCGAAGAAGGTCACGCCATCCGGCAATGCCTCGGCCAGCGGCAACCCGGACATCACGATAACGCGGAGCGCCGGATCGGCCTCGCGTGCGCGTTCCATCAGTTCGATGCCGCTCATCGCGCCAACGAGAGAGACGTCGGTGATCAGAAGAGCAGGGTGCCGGCTCAAGGCCAACTCTGCGGTCTCCGCGTCCTCGCATTGAATGACATCGTAATCGGTTTCTTCCAGCAACAGGACAATCATCTCGCGCTGGATCGGATCGTCCTCGACCACCAGGGCAGTCGGGCGAAATGGTTTTGATTGTCCCATCGTTGTTCCTCCCTTTCCAATTGATGACAAGTCATCGGAGTTGCAG
>DATHPL010000546.1:0-1989 GCA_035483915.1 Bradyrhizobium sp. | reverse complement strand
AAAATAAGGTGTGCCGGGATGCCCCGCGGTTCCGTGGATATGAACTTCCTGTTTACCCTCGGCGAATTGCAGCGGCTGGTGCGCGCCTATGCGGATCGGCAGGCGGCCCGCTACGGCATCACCCGCGCGCAATGGGCGGTGCTCGCCAAGGTCGAACGCTTCGAGGGCATGAAGCAGACTGAACTTGCCGAGCAGATGGAGATGCAGCCGATCACGCTGACGCGTTTGATCGATCGCCTCTGCGACAACGGCTGGATCGAGCGCCGCAGCGACGACACGGACCGCCGCGTCAACCGGCTCTATCTGCGCAAGGCCGCAAAGCCGCTGCTTGCCAAGCTGGCCGGCCTGAAATCCGAGCTGACCGCAACTGCACTCGAAGGCATCAATCCGTCGGACGCGAACCGGCTTCTCACCCAGCTCGAGACCATCAAGGAAAACGTCCGGAACGCCATTCAGGAACAAGAAGATGCAAGGAAGGAACAGCGCTATGGCTGATCCGGTATTGAAGTTTCCGCCCGAGCAGAAGGGCGCTCCGGGGCAAATGCCCCGCGAGAAGCTCGCGGCCTCGCCGCGCCGCCGGTTGATGGCCGCGATGCGCCGTTATCGCCGTTTCCTGCTGCTCGTTGTGCTGCCGATCGTCGCCGTGATCGGCGGCGTTGTGTTCTATCTCAATGGAGGCCGTTACGTCGGCACTGACGACACCTATGTCGGCGCGCAAAAAGTGATGATCACGCCTGACATCTCCGGGCGAATCGACAAGGTCGTGGTGAAGGAAGGCCAACTCGTTCATAAAGGCGACGTGCTGTTCGAAATAGACCCGGTTCCGTTCCGGCTTGCCGTGGACCGTGCCAGAGCCGCCCTCGAACAGGCGAAAACGACCTACAGCAACCTCGGCGCCAACATCAAGATTTACGACGAGATGGCCAACTTGATGCAGCAGGCCATCGACCTGAAGCAGCGCGACGTCGAGCGCAAGTCGGCACTGGTAAAGAACAGCTACGGTTCGCAGCTCGACCTCGACAACTCCACGAACTCGGCCATCACTGTGCGCGCCGAACTCGCCTTCGTCCAGCAGCAGCGATCGAGCTCGCTGATCCAGTTGCTCGGCAACCCGAACCTCGCGCTCGAGGACTTCCCGCCTTATTACCAGGCGCAAGCCGCACTCGCGCAGGCCCAGCGCGATCTCGACCACACCGAGATGCGGGCGCCGATGGACGGCGTCGCAACCATGGTCGACCAGATCCAGCTTGGCCGTTTCGTCGTCGCCGGCTCGCCGGTGTTCACCGTCATCGATATCGCAAAGCCCTGGGTGGATTCCAATCTGAAGGAGTCTGACCTGACCCATGTCGAGGTCGGACAGACGGTCGAGATCGACGTTGATGCTTTTCCCGATCACACCTTCAAGGGCACTGTGGGTTCGCTCTCGCCCGGCACGGGTGCGCAATTCGCGATCCTGCCGCCACAAAACGCCACCGGCAACTTCGTCAAGGTGGTGCAGCGCGTTCCGGTGCGGATCTATTTCGATCAAAACGATCCGTTTGTTAAGAAGCTGAAAGCCGGCATGAGCGCCTATGCCACGATCGATACCGGCCACAAGCGCACGCTCGCGGGCCTGCTTGGCTTGCGGTCGGCTGCGGCGAAAGAAGACTAAAGACGATGTCGCCGACGGCGATTCCAGCTCCGAGTGCCGTTCCCGGCCTGCGCCGGAACATGGTGACGATCTGCGCCATGACCGCGACGATCATGCAGGCGCTCGACACCACGATTGCCAACGTCGCGCTCCCTTATATGCAGGGAACGCTTTCGGCGTCGCAGGACCAGATCAACTGGGTGCTGACCTCCTACATCGTGGCGGCGGCGATCATGACGGCACCTGTGGGATGGATCGCCAACCGCTTCGGCCGCAAGCGAACCTTCATCATCTGCTCCGCCGGCTTCACCGTCGCTTCCGTGATGTGCGGGCTCGCGCAGGACATCAACCAGATGGTG
>DATHPL010000545.1:0-1559 GCA_035483915.1 Bradyrhizobium sp. | reverse complement strand
CCGCGCCAGCGCGCAAAGGCGTCGGCCTCGTAATAGCTGATGTGGCAGACCGCATCTTCCGGATCGACCGGCTTCAAGCCGGCGAGCGTCATGATGTGCCATTGGCCGTCGATCTCGCGCCAGTGACCGGGGGCCTGCCATTGCTCGGCGGAGGCGGCCGCAAAACCGTCCATCAGCCAGAGCGTCGGCGTCGTGTAGCCGCCGTCCGCCATGAAAGCGATCCACTCGGCATTGGTGACGAGGTTGCGGGCCAGGCGGACCGGGCCAACGAGCGCGCGGTGAACAGGTTTTTCATTGTCGAAATGAAAGCTGTCACCGGCATGCCCGATACTGTGGATGCCTTCGTTGAGATCGATCCAGTCTTCGGAGCGACTTGCGGCCGGGAAACGCCACGATGGGTCGTAGGCAGGCGGAATCGGGTTTTGGGCGAAGGCGTGCAGGATGTCGGTCCACATCAATTCCTGATGCTGCTGCTCGTGGTTGAGACCAACCTCGACCAGCGGCGCGATCGCGGTCAGTTGGTCGTCGCCGGCTTCACGGAAGAATTTCACGACTGCCGCATCGACGTGACGGCGATAGGCCGTGATCTCCTCAGTGGAGGGCCGTGTCAGATCGCCGCGCCGGTGCCGGGCATGACGGGGGCCTGCGCTGACGTAATAGGAATTGAACAGGAAGGCGTAGTCGGGGTGGTAGGGCACATATCCCTTGCTGTGCTCGCCCAGCAGGAATTGCTCGAAAAACCAGGTGGTATGGGCGCGGTGCCATTTGGCCGGGCTTGCGTCCGGCATGGACTGGATCAGCTGATCCTCGGGGCTTAAGGGCGCCGCGCGACGTTCGGTCTCGTTTCGCACCGCGAGAAAAGACTCGGTCAGGTTATCGGCGAGGCCGATTTTTTCCGAAAATAACGACACAGGAGCGGCGGCAATGGCGGATACGGCGTTCGTCACTGGGGTACTCCGGGTCGCAGGAGGAGAACGTTGGCCTCAAGGGGTGGTTCCCTGAGAACAGCCTGTCCTAGATAGGGGTTCCGTTTCGGGAAAAAAGCCTCCAAAGGGCTTATCGATATGACCAAAGGTGGGTACTGGCGGGGGGAGCCGGCCGCCATTTCGACGGCTGGAAATGCCCCGCGGCATGCCAGCCTCGCGCCAATTTGCTTTGGATGCACAATCGTTTGGGGTACATATATGGGAGTCGCGGGGGCTGCTGGCGTAAGCCGCCGGATGGCCCGAGTGGGTGCGTCACCCGCCCAAAAGGAAGACGATATGAGCATCGAACAATTCATCGACAATGAAGTGAAGTCGAACGACGTCGTGCTGTTCATGAAGGGCACGCCGCAGTTTCCGCAATGCGGGTTCTCCGGCCAGGTCGTTCAGATCCTCGACCACATTGGGGTCGGCTATAAGGGCCTCAACGTTCTGGAGTCCGCCGATCTTCGCAACGGCATCAAGACCTATTCCAACTGGCCGACCATTCCGCAGCTCTATGTAAAGGGCGAATTCGTCGGCGGCTGCGACATCATCCGCGAGATGTTCCAGGCCGGCGAATTGCAGCAGCTCTTC
>DATHPL010000544.1:0-19805 GCA_035483915.1 Bradyrhizobium sp. | reverse complement strand
GGCTGCTGAGACAACAAGCTGGAACGGTACGCGAACACGCAAAGCCGGTTTGGGACTTTGTTTGGGACTTTCCGCCGCCAATCCCCGCGTTTTGCCCGTTTTTGTTCGGTTTTCGTGCACTGGACCGGAAGCTCGACGCACGCAAAAACCCTTTCATGTCAAAGGCTTTGCGGATCGAAATCCGATCTAAGCCAGAGGCGCGTGCATGCTCTGGAAACTTGGATGCACGAGCGCTTCCGGCGCAAGCACCAACACCACAATCGCCGCCAGCGCCAGGGTTCGGAACGTGATGGCGCGGCGATCGACCATCACCGCGATCAACACGAAGGCGGTCATGTAATACGATCGCTGCGTGGCGACTTCTGCCCCCGACAGCAACAGATAGAACGTCGCCGCGGCAAGCGCTGCGGCTGCGGCCCATTTCTTGATCGGGACGGCAACTGTCAGCACCGGGATGAGCGCGAGCAGCGCGCGAATGACAAAGAACACGACGCCCGCCACGACAGCCATATGGTAGCCCGAGATCGAAAGCACATGGCCAAGACCCGAGATGAACATCGCATCGTTGACGGGCGTTGTGATCGCGTCGCGCCGCCCAGTCAGAAGCGCGGTAGCGATCGCGCGCTTGTCGCCGTCCAACGTGGCGCGTATCCGCGCGTCGATACCATCGCGCAGATCCTGCATGAAGGCGGCGTAACGCAGCGAAAAGCCGCCGGCGGCCGGCGGGTCGCGGGCCTTGATGCTCCCGGTGACGAAGCCCGAGGCGCCGATGCCCTGAAAGAACAGGTCTCGGCTAAAGTCGTAGCTGCCGGGCCGTAAGGGAGCGAGTGGCGGCTGCAACCGCGCTTTGAATTCAACGAAGCTTCCGACCGCGGGCGCCGTGCCCTTGCGCACCGAGAGCCGTACCCGATCGAGCTTGGCCGGTAGACGCGGGCCATCCATCTGCGTCACCCGCAATACGAAGCGATCGGTGCGTTCGCGAATATCCCGCGCCTCGACAAACCCCGACAGCGACACCGAATAGGCTGGCCGTGCCAGCACCTCATGGGCGATGTGCGCGGTCCTGAAGGTCGCCGTCGCAAAGCCGGCCGCGACGCTGGCGGCCATCACGGCCAAGGGAAAATACTTCGCGCGTCGAAGCAGGAACGCCACGACGCTCAAGCCGAGCGCGGTGACGATCGCAACCGGCAATACCGGCTCGTGATCGGCGGCAAAGTAGAAGGCAATGCCGGTTCCAAAGGCGATGGGGACCCAGGGCAATAGCCGTCCGGCTCCGGCCTCGGCGCGCACCCATTCACGCAGTTTTTCGAGCGCACCCGACCAGAGGCCAAACCCGGCGCTAAAGCCGCCGGTTTGGACCCCGCCATGTGGCGGCCACGTTCCCGCAACGCCCTGTGCCCGGCCCGGCGCCCTGCCCCGCTCGGCCATCCCCAGCTACCCCAATACGCCTTACGCGATGATGCTACCTAGGGCAGTGGTCCGGCAAAAGGCGAACGGATGCGGAATCCTGAGAAAGCCGCAATTGTTGTAGAGAGCCCGGTTTCGCCGTCCCTCCCGGCCAGCGATTCCAAAAGGAAAAACCGCCGTGACCGGCCCGGAACTGAAGCAACTTCGTCAGGATCTCGGTGAGGCGATCGGCCGGCCCCTGTCGGCGGCCGACATGGCGAAACTGTGCGGGCTGGAGCCGAAGGACGGCGCCGATACGATCCGCCGTTGGGAGGTGTCAGGTCCGAGCGGGCCTGCGGGCAAGCTCCTGACCATTCTCGCCATGGCCAGCGACCGCCATCCCATCCTGGAGAACTTCAATATTTTCGACCGCTGGGACGTGCCCGAGAAGGAACGGCCCGCACGTAAGGCGGAGTTCCGCGAAAAAATGCGCGACGAAATCCGCGAGCGCCTGGAGTAGAGCCTATTCGGTTGACGCGTTTTCTTAACGCGAAACCGGGTCCCACTTCGCTTGAAAACGCTATGATTCAGCCCTTCCCGACCTCTTTCGCAAAGGTGTCGCGTAGCCCGATCGTTCGGTTGAACACCGGATGATCCGCGGTCGAATCCTTGTCGCGCACGAAATAACCCTGACGTTCGAACTGCACGACTTCGGTCGAGTTCGAGGTAGCGACGTCGGGTTCGACCCTCGCATCCTTCAGGACTTCCAATGACTGCGGATTGAGGTCGGCCGTGAAATTGGCCGCGTCCGGCGTCGGGTTGGCAAACAACGGGCTGTAGAGGCGGATTTCAGCGGGCTTCGACTGCGCCACCGACAGCCAATGCATGGTCGCCTTGACCTTGCGGCCGTCAGGCGCGTTACCGCCCCGGGTGGCTGGATCGTAGGTACAGCGCAGCTCGACGACTTCGCCGGCGGCGTTCTTCACGACGTCACGGCAGGTGATGAAATAGGCGTAGCGCAGCCGCACTTCGTTGCCCGGCGATAGCCGGAAAAACTTCTTCGGCGGATTTTCCATGAAATCGTCGCGTTCGATATAGAGCTCGCGGCCAAAGGCCACGCGACGCGTGCCGGCGCTCGGATCGTCGGGATGGTTGACCGCTTCGAGCTCCTCGATCTGCCCTTCCGGATAGTTCTCGATCACGACCTTGAGCGGCCGCAACACCGCCATCCGCCGCTGCGCGGTCTGGTTCAGAACCTCGCGGATGCAGAATTCCAGCATGCCGACGTCGACGACGCTATTGGCCTTGGCCACGCCGATGCGCTTGATGAACTCCCGGACCGCCGCCGGCGGCACACCGCGCCGCTTCATCCCCGCAATGGTAGGCATGCGCGGATCGTCCCAGCCGGCGACATGGCCGCCGCGCACGAGTTCGGTCAGAACGCGCTTCGACAGCAGCGTATAGGTCAGGTTGAGGCGCGCGAACTCGTACTGATGCGGCTTCGACGGCACCGGCAATTTGTCGAGCAGCCATTCGTAGAGCGGCCGGTGATCCTCAAACTCCAGCGTGCAGATCGAATGCGTGATGCCTTCGATCGCATCAGACTGGCCGTGGGCATAGTCGTAGCTCGGATAGATCGACCATTTGGTGCCGGTACGGGGGTGATGCGCATGCAGAATGCGATAGAGCACGGGATCGCGCAGGTTGATGTTGCCCGACGCCATGTCGATCTTGGCGCGCAGCACGCGCGCGCCATTCGGAAATTCCCCGGCCTTCATGCGGCGAAACAGATCGAGGTTTTCCTCGACCGAACGATCGCGAAACGGACTGTTCTTGCCGGGCTCGGTGAGGGTGCCGCGCGCAGTGCGGATTTCCTCCTGCGACTGATCGTCGACATAAGCGAGGCCAGCGCGGATGAGGCCCTCCGCCCAGTCGTACAGCTTTTCAAAATAGTCGGAGGCAAAGAAAAGGTTCTTCCCCCAATCGTATCCAAGCCATTTCACGTCGGCCTGAATCGAGTCGATGAATTCCTGCTCTTCCCTGGTCGGATTGGTGTCGTCGAAGCGCAGATTGCAGTGTCCGCCAAACTCCTGCGCGATGCCGAAATTGAGGCCAATCGACTTGGCATGGCCGATATGCAGATAGCCGTTCGGTTCCGGCGGAAAGCGCGTCACGATCTGACTAAGCTTTTTGGCGTCGAGGTCGGCCTGCACGATATCGCGGATGAAGTCGCGGCCCGCCTCGGCGGTCGTCGGTTCTGCGGTCATTCAAATTTCCTGTTCCGGAATTAACGGTCTATCTGCCAAATCCGCCGGCCCCAAGCCAGCCCCAAGGAAGGCTTTAGTTATATGGGGTTCCTGCTATACACCCGCAGCCTGCTCCGGCAGATTCCGCACCCTTCCTGTTGACGTCAATGACCGCACCTGTCGTTACGCGCTTTGCCCCCTCGCCGACCGGCTTTCTTCATATCGGAGGAGCCCGCACGGCCCTGTTCAACTGGCTTTATGCGCGCAAGCACGGCGGCAAGATGCTACTTCGGATCGAGGATACCGACCGGGAGCGATCGACGGATGCGGCGATTGCCGCCATTCTGGACGGCCTCAAATGGCTCGAGCTCGATTGGGACGGCGAGGTCATCTACCAGTTCAGCCGTGCCGCACGCCACCGGGAGGTCGCCGAAAGCCTGCTGGCGGCCGGCAAAGCCTACTATTGTTACGCGACGCCGGAGGAGCTCACCGCCATGCGGGAGAAGGCCCGCGCCGAGGGCCGTACCCGCCTTTACGATGGCCTGTGGCGCGACCGCGATCCGTCCGAAGCCCCGCCCGGTATCAAGCCAACCATCCGCCTGCGTGCGCCCCAGACCGGCGAGACCGTGATCGAGGATCAGGTCCAGGGCCGGGTGGTCTGGCAAAACGAAAACCTCGACGACCTCGTCCTGCTCCGCGGCGACGGAACCCCGACCTACATGTTGGCCGTGGTGGTGGACGACCATGACATGGGCGTCACCCATATCATTCGCGGCGACGATCACCTGATCAACGCGGCGCGTCAGAAACAGATCTACGATGCACTTGGCTGGGACATTCCCAGCATGTCGCATATTCCCTTAATTCACGGACCCGACGGTTCGAAGCTCTCCAAGCGCCACGGCGCGCTCGGCGTCGACGCTTACCGGGCGCTGGGATATTTGCCGGCGGCCTTGCGGAATTACCTCGTCCGGCTCGGATGGAGCCATGGCGACCAGGAGATATTCTCGACGGAGGAAATGATCGCCGCCTTCGATCTCTCCGGTATCGGCAAATCGGCCGCACGCTTCGATTTCGCCAAGCTTGAAAATCTCAACGGGCACTATATCCGCCACGCCGACGATCAATCCCTCGTGAAGATGTTCGAGCAGGTACTCCCGTTCGTGCCCAACGGGGTCGGCCTTGAGGCCAAGCTCAACGACACCACCCGGGCGCAATTATTGCAGGCCATGCCGAGCCTGAAAGAGCGCGCCAAGACGCTGATCGAGCTGATCGACAGTGCCTATTATATTTTCGCCGACCGGCCGCTCGAGATCGACGCCAAGGCCGCCGCCTTACTGACGCCTGAAAACCGCTTGTTGATCGGGCGGCTTCGTGTCGCGCTCTGGGCAGTCAAAGACTGGACCGCCGAAGAGACGGAAACCGCGATGCGGGCCTTTGCCGACCAGAACGGCCTCAAGTTCGGCGCCGTCGCTCAGCCGCTGCGCGCGGCGCTCACCGGGCGCACCACCTCCCCTGGCATATTCGACGTCTTGGCCGTCCTCGGCCGGCAGGAAAGTCTGGCCCGGCTCGATGACCAGGGGCCGGACTGAAGCATGAGCGCCGCCACCTTGCAGCGCACACGGCAATAAGCTACCCATTTCATTGCTTCATTTAAGCGCCCCGCTTGCCGCGCCTGCCATTTCGGAAAAGGCAGGCAAGTGCGGGCTTTCGCAACAACGAAAGCATCGGGGACCTCACGATGGCCGCATCCCAAGGCAAGACCGCAACGTTAACGGTCGGCAACAAGACCTTCGATCTTCCGATTTCGAGCGGCAGCATTGGGCCTGATGTCATCGATATCGGCAAGCTCTACGCGCAGTCGGGGATGTTCACCTACGACCCCGGTTTCACCTCGACCGCAAGCTGCGAGTCGAAAATCACCTATATCGACGGCGATGCGGGCGTCCTCGAATACCGCGGTTATCCGATCGAGCAACTCGCCGAAAATGGCGACTTCCTCGAGACCTGCTACCTCCTGCTTTACGGCGAGTTGCCGACCAAGGCGCAAAAGGCCGACTTCGACCGCCGCGTGATCCTTCACACCATGGTTCACGAACAGATGGCGCGGTTCTTCCAGGGCTTCCGCCGCGACGCGCATCCGATGGCGGTCATGGTGGCTTCGGTCGGCGCGCTGGCCGCGTTCTATCACGACTCCACCGACATCAACGATCCGAAGCAACGCATGATCGCGTCGATGCGCATGATCGCCAAGATTCCGACGCTAGCCGCCATGGCCTTCAAATATAATCTCGGCCAGCCGTTCATCTATCCGAAGAACTCGCTGAGCTTCGCCGAGAACTTCCTGCACATGTGCTTTGCGGTGCCGTGCGAGGAGTATCAGATCAATCCGGTGCTTGCCGACGCGCTCGACAAGATCTTCATCCTGCACGCCGACCACGAACAGAACGCGTCGACCTCGACAGTCCGCATCGCCGGCTCTTCCGGCGCCAACCCGTTTGCCTGCATTGCGGCGGGCATCGCCTGCCTGTGGGGACCGGCGCATGGTGGCGCCAACGAAGCAGCTCTGGCGATGCTCGCCGGCATCGGCACGGTTGACAAGATCCCCGAATTCATCGCGAAGGTGAAAGACAAGAACAGCGAAGTCCGCCTGATGGGCTTCGGCCATCGCGTCTACAAGAATTACGACCCGCGCGCCAAGATCATGCAGAAGATGTGTCACGCCGTGCTGAAAGAAACCGGCCATGGCGACGATCCGATGCTGAAGGTCGCGCTGGAATTGGAAAAGATAGCGCTCAGCGACGAGTATTTCATCAGCCGCAAGCTTTATCCGAATGTCGACTTCTATTCGGGCATCACACTGAAGGCGATGGGTTTCCCGACCTCGATGTTCACTGTTCTGTTCGCGGTTGCGCGCACCGTTGGCTGGATCAGCCAGTGGAGCGAAATGATCGAAGACCCGCAGCAGAAGATCGGCCGCCCGCGCCAGCTCTATACCGGGGTGACGCGCCGCGACTACGTCGGCATCGATCAGCGGAAATAACGAGCGCCAGCGCGAAAGCGTAAACAACTTTGAAGCCGGATGCGACTATCGCGTCCGGCTTCGTCGTATTTCCACCTCCTAGCTAGCTCTTCGGGACTTCCGTAGCGTCGCCAGAACAATGTCGGCGGCGCGGACGCTGGGCGACTGATTGCCTGTCGACATGATGCCGTCAATCCGCGCAAACGCCGCTAGTTGGCGCTGACGCATTGGCGAGTCGGACAGAACTTCGCCAAGCGAGATCGCGAGATTGTCCGCCGTGCAAGCGGCCTGGATGAACTCCGGAACCACGTTTTCACCAACCACCAGGTTCGCAAGAATCACTGACTGGACGGTGATGGCGCGCATGACGAACCAGGCCTCGATCGCGCCTGCCCGGTAAGCGGCGATCATCGGCACCCCCGCCAGCGCCAGCTCCAGCGTGACCGTGCCCGATTTGGCAAGCGCCGCACTGGCGACGCGGAATGCCGCGCGCCTTTCCTGCTCACCCACCACGATGTGTGGCGCAACCTTCCAGGTCTTAATGGCTTCCCTGACGGGTTCGAGCAGATGCGGCATGGTCGGCAGGATCAGCTCAAAGGCCTTTCCCTGCGCCTGCAACCGCTCCAGCGCTTCGCCGAAGATAGCCATATGATGTCTGATCTCGCTGCGGCGACTTCCCGGCAAAACCACCAGCACCGGCGGCGTCCCGTTGCGACGCGCCTCATCCTCAGCCCCCGGCCTGAGCGAGCCGAGCTGTTCGATCAAGGGATGGCCAACGTAAGTGCAGGGCGGCCCATGCAGGCGGCGGTAAGCTTCCGGTTCGAACGGCAGCAGCGCCAGCACATGGTCGACATAGGTCCGCATGGCGCGCGCCCGGCTCGACCGCCAGGCCCAGACCGATGGCGAGACGTAGTCGATGATCGGGATCGTCGCGTCGCGGGCCCGCACCCGCCGGGCGACCCGATGGGTGAAGTCAGGGCTGTCGATGATGATGAGAATGTCGGGCCTTGCCCGCAGCACGGCAGCAGCGGTTTGCCGGATCAAACGTAGCACCTTCGGAAGCTGCTTGACGACCGCCGAAAAGCCGATGATCGAGAGCTCTTCAATCGGAAACAGGGATTTCAGTCCCTCGCGCGCCATCGAAAGACCGCCGACACCTTCGAACCTGACGGCATCGCCGAGCCGCTGGCGAAGCACCTTCATCAGATGCGCACCCAGCCGGTCGCCGGATTCTTCTGTTGCGATCAGAAAAATCTTGCGCGCGACGCCGCCGTTTGCAGGGCCCGGCATCAGGAAGGTAAACCGGTGACAAAAAGCCCTGCGGTGTCCGCTGCCTCGATCATGGCTTGCGGATCGGCAACCACCGTGTTGCCCGCGATGACGGCGACGCCGGCGAGGCGTGCTGACGCGGCTCCCTTAACGGTTCGCGATCCGACCGTCGGCAAATCGAAGCGCAAGTCCTGTCCGCTCTTTGGCGCTTTCACCAGCACCCCGCGGCCCGCGGGAGCGCGAATCCGGCCGCTTCCCCGCAAGCTCGTGATACGCATCAGCAATTCGTCCGTGCCTTCTATACCCTCGACGCCGACCACGTGGCCGTCGATGACGACCGCAGCCTGACCGACGTCGAAAGAACCGAGCGCGCGGAGTACCTCGCGCCCTCTGGCGATATCGGCCATCGCATTCTGATCGGGCGCGGTCCGCGTGACGCATCCCTCGGGCATGAGCAAATCAGGCGCGACCTCCTTCAGCCCCAGGAGACGGAAGCCGTCTTGTTCGAATATCCGGCCGACGCCGGACAGCAGGTGATCGTCGCCGCCCCGAAACGCCGACCATACCCGCCCCATGACGAGAAGCGTTGCCCAATCGAGCCGGATTTCCGAAAGCGACGGTCGCACCAAGGTTCCGATGAAGACCAGGTTCTTGCAGTTTTCCTCGCGGAACAACTTCTTCGCCCGTCCGTACTGGCCGACCGTGATCCAATGATGACGGAAGCGTTCGGCGGCCGTGGGATCGCAAACGCCCCTGAGTGCGAACAAGATGGGATCGAGACCGCGCGCCTTCAAGGAATCGGCCACGGCGAACGGCATCGCCCCGCCTCCCGCGATCACGCCAACCGGCGATGATACTTCCAAGGCCGCGGCTGTCATGGGCGTGTGACTACTCCGTCATCCATGCTCATCGTTCCGGCCGGACGGGAGGCACAGAGAACGATGCTTGCCGGTATCGATAAAGCTGAGGATTTCCGCAACCGCCGGATCCGTCGTCGCGAGAGATTGCACCGCCTCGAGCCGTTCGGAAAAGATCCCCGGAGCGTCGAAGAGCTTTTGATAAAACGACCTGACGACGACCAATCGTTCGCGCGTAAATTTGCGCCGTTTCATCCCGACGATATTGAGACCTTCGAGACGCGCATACTGGCCGTTGACGAGGCCATAGGGAATAACGTCGCCGCGAACGCCACAGACGCCGCCGATCATGGCCTGCGGGCCAATCCGCGTGAACTGATGCACCGCGGACAAGCCACCGATGAAGACAAAATCGCCGATCTCGCAATGACCGCCAAGCGTGGCCGAGGTTGCGAAGATGACGTCATTGCCGACCTGGCAATCATGTCCCACATGGCTGCAATTCATGAAGTAACCGCGGTTGCCGACGCGGGTAATGCCGCCGCCGCCAACCGTACCGGTATTCATCGTCACCGACTCGCGGATGGTGCAGCTCTCGCCGATTTGCAGCCTGGTCGGTTCACCGCGATAGCCGAGCGATTGCGGCGGCGAACCAAGCGAGGCGAAAGGATAGATCGTGCAGCCGGCGCCGATGCTGGTGTGCCCCATGACATGGACATGGGCGATCAGCTTGCAGTTCGTGCCGATAACGACGTTGCGGCCAATCATGCAGAAGGGGCCGATCGTCGTGCCCTCGCCGATCACAGCACCGTCTTCAACCCGTGCGGTTGGGTCGATCGTAGTCATCGCGGGGCCGCTCTCTGTTGCAAGGATTTCGCGTAAATTGTCCGGTTTTTCAGTGGTTAGCGCGAGCCGCCGGGACTGTCCAGTGACCTGCCATCCATGGTCTGGCAGGGGGCTTTGCGGCCTCAGTTCATGGTCCGCTGGACAAAGGCGGAGCCTTGCGTAATTACGCACATATAGGAAAAGGTTTGCGCGTCACCTTCGGTTTCGACGTCAACGTCGATGATGACCGGCTTCGACTGGCCTTTCCAGGTCGCCAGAATCTCAGGGGATACCGGACGTGTCCGGGATCGCTTGACGACGAGCCCTGAGATTTTCGGCAACGCCTCGGTCGCCGTGACGATGCACGTTTTACCTGCAACGGCCCCACTATTCAGGACAACAAGCAGCGTTGCCGAAGCCGCCAATATCGTCAGGTTTCGCATCCGACCCTTCCGGCGCCTGATCGCGAAACTAGAACACAGAAAATCCAGCCTGTCGATTGGAAGACGGCGTCGCGTTATAACGCCTGCCGCCCGGGGGCGACGTCAGCATCAGTCGGTCAACATGGCGCCAACGTCGGCCTCGGCAACGATCGTTCCGTCCACCTTGGCATCGCCGTGAAACCACCACATCGCCTTACGTCTGCCGATGCTTCGCATGTGGTACTCGATGGTGTCGCCGGGCAGCACGGGTTTGCGAAACTTGCATTTGTCGATGGTCAGGAAATAGACCGCCCGAGGCTTTTCGGTGCCCTCGACCGATTTGATTCCGATGACGCCGGCTGTCTGCGCCATGGCTTCGATCATCATGACGCCCGGATAAATCGGCCGTTCGGGAAAATGACCCAGAAACGGTGGCTCGTTATAGGTCACGTTCTTGATGCCGATTCCGCTGTAATCGCTTCTGATATCGATGACCCGGTCGATCAGCAGCATGGGGTAACGGTGCGGCAGCGTTTTCAGGATCTCGTTGATATCCACCAGCGCAAACTTGACCGACGCCTCCGCCATTTTTCACGCTCCTCCCCTCAAGCGCTTCGCGCCCGCGTCGCAACCATCACCTTTAAAGCCCACAGCGCTTAAGCCCACGGCCCGACGATCGGCCCAAGGGCCGACTTTGCGGTCGTTGACGATCCTTGGCAATCCTCGCGTAGCCCGTCACGAGGGCCGCAGGCCAGTTTTTTGTTCTGGCCCCGTACGGCTGGCGGCGTAACCGGTCCGGCGCGGCGGTTAGAAGCTGGTGCCGCCGCCGAACTTGAACTGCTGCACGACGTCGTACTTACCCTTGGTGATCGGGATCGCGTAGTCGAAGCGGAGCGGGCCGAACGGCGACTGCCAGATCAAGCCGACACCGACCGCGGTGCGAATGACGTTCCCTGGATCGTACTGCAAGCCCAAACAGGTGCCGGGCGCGGCTGGGTTAGCTGAGCCGTTGTTCGTCGGCGGAATACAGCCAGGCTTATTGACTTCACCCGTAAGCGCCCAGTCGGTCGGTCCTTTGTAATCGCCCAGCCAGCCGGCGTCCGCATACACGGCGCCCTTCAAGCCAACTTCCTTCGGCAGGAACCAGAACGGCATCTGGTACTCCAGCGAAGCGCCCCAATACTGCGTACCGCCGAGCGCGTCCTGAGTACCGTAAGGATTGATATCGCGCGGACCGATGCCGTTCGGCGCGAAACCGCGTACCAGGTTCGGACCTTCCTGGAATTGATCGAGCATCCGGATCGCGTTGTTGCCAACCTGAGTCATCACACCGCCCTGGAGGTGGATGATGCCGACGATATCGGCCACCAGCGGGGTGTAATATTTCACGTCGAGCGCTGATTTCAGGTAGACCACGTCGCCGCCGACGCCTGCGAAGTCCTGCTTCCAGTCGACCAAGAGACCGTCGGTCGGGTTCTTGTTGTTGTCCAGCGTATTGTAATCAAAGGTATAGCCGACCGCCGACGTAATGGTCGAACCCGCGGCGAGTTCCTTGCGCACCGGCAACGAAGCTTCGCCGTCGGAGTAACACCAGAGACCGGTTCCGGAGGGATCCACGCCGCCCGGAATCAGTTGCTGGATCAGCGCCTGTCCAGCCGCGGTATTGGCGAATGCCGGTGACGGGTTGAACGGAAGCCCGTTGTTGGGATTGTTATTACAGTTGTCCAGGTAGCTCGGCAGCGACACTTCCTGCTGATAGATCGAATATCGCAGCTGCAAGCTCAAATCTTCACGCAGTTGCAGGCCGATTCTCGGGCTGAAACCGATGGTCTTGGTTTCGTAGGAAATGTAGGGGTTGGGCAGCTGCTCGCGGTAATAGGAGTCGAGACCCAACGCAACGCGGTAGTCAAGCAAATAGGGTTCGACAAACGAAACCGTAAGTCCTCGCGCATACTGGCCGTAGGTCACCGACACCTTGCCATAAAGGCCGCGGCCCAGAAGGTTGCGTTCGGAAACACTGACCTCGGCCAACGCACCGTCGGTCGTCGAATAGCCGCCTGATACCGAGAAGTCGCCGGTCGATTTTTCTTCCAGCTCGACATTGAGAATCACGCGGTCGCTCGACGAACCCGGCTCGGTCGCGATTTTGACGGTCTTGAAGAAGTCGAGATTCTTCAGCCGGCGCTCGGCCCGATCGACCAGCGCCCGGTTGTAGGCGTCACCTTCGGCGATATCGAATTCGCGACGGATTACGTAGTCCCGTGTGCGCGTATTGCCGCGCACGTTGATGCGTTCGATGTAGGTGCGCGGACCTTCATCGATGGCAAATACGATCGAGACGGTATGCGTTTGGAAGTCGCGGTCGCCGCGCGGCTTGACGACTGCGAATGCAAATCCGCGCCGCGAGGCTTCGATTTGCATTTCCTCGACCGACTTCTCCAGCGCCTCGGCATTATACAGCGAGCCGACATTCACCCGCGAGAATCGTGCGAGCACATTTCCATCCAGCGCAGGAATGCTGGACTGAAAATTGACGGAGCCGACACGGTATTGCTGGCCCTCTTCAATCTTGTAGGTAACGAGAAAGCCTTTGCGTTGCGGATCGTATTCCGTCAACGCGGCAACGACCTGCACGTCGGCGAAGCCGTGCTTGAGATAGTAGCGCCGAATCAGGTCGCGGTCGGCTTCGATGCGATCCGGATCATAGACGTCGTTGCCGCCGAGGAAACTCAGGAGAGTCGATTCGCGCGTCTTGATGACGTCCTTCAGGCGATAGGACGAATAGGTCGTATTGCCGACGAACTCGATCGAAGTGATGCCGGTTTTGTTGCCTTCCGTGATCGTAAAGATCAGGTCGACGCGGTTGTTCGGCTGCTCGATGATTTCGGGCAACACCGACACATCGTAGCGGCCCGCATGGTGATAGATGTCCGAGATTCGCTGTGCATCGGACTGGACCATCGGACGCGACAACGTTCCGCGCGGCTTCGATTGAATTTCGCCGGTGAGCTGCTCGTCCTTGATCTTCTTGTTGCCTTCGAAAACCACGCGGCCGATGACCGGGTTTTCAATGACCGTCACGACCACCCGGCCGCCGGCCGTGTTGATTTTCACGTCCTGGAACAGGCCTGTCTCGATCAGGCCCTTCAAACCATCGTCCAGACGCCCCTGGTCCAGCTTTCCGCCGACACCGGGCTTGAAATAGGAACGGATTGTCGAGGCCTCGACCCGGCGATTTCCCTCGACCTGAATCGAATCCACGGTCTGCGCCGAAGCCGGCGAGGACGCAAAACCAACCACCAAGGTGGCGGCAAACGGCGTCGCCAACATCATCAGGGCGGCAAACAAGCCTCCCCGTACCCCCATTCCAAGCTTCATGCGCCAGGCGCCCTTACAATCCTGTTGCCGGCCCGCACCCCCACGAACCGGCAAATCACCATTTGCCGACCCGCTTGTAACTAATTTTACCAAGCCGGCAAACCTTATGTCGCAGCGCGATTTCATTTTCATTCCAAGACGTTGCCCATCGGCCACGTCATAAAAAAGCCGCTTCACGATGCGGCGAGGTGCAAGATGTCGTTATAGGTGACGAAAACCATCAACATCAGCACCAGCCCCAACCCGATTCGAGAGCCCATTTCCTGGGCTCTCTGAGACAATGGACGCCCCCGCACGGCCTCCACCGAATAGAACAAAAGATGACCGCCATCCAACAGCGGCACCGGGAACAGGTTCAGCAAGCCGATCGACACAGAAAGCGCGGCACACAGCTGCAACAAGAACTGGAAGCCGAGGCTTGCCGCCTGGCCCGAAAGCTGCGCGATCCGCAACGGGCCGCCGAGATCCCCGGTCGAGCCGGCGCCGACAAACAGCGAGCCCACGAACTTGAATGTGCCATCGACGATGAACCAGACCTGCTCGACGCCGATCTTGAGCGATTCCAGATAACCGACCGGCGCGGTTTTCGGATCGCTCGGCTGCGCATTGTACTGGATACCCAGCACACCGATCTTGTGAGTGTTGCCGAAGATATCCTTCACTTCCTTGAGTGCAGGCGTCGCCGACAGAGTGATCAGCGCATCATTACGCTTCACCCGGAACGTCAGCTTGGAGCCGGCATTGGTGGAAACGATTCGCTGCATGTCGGCGAAACTTTCGATTCCCGTTCCATCGATCGAGGCCACAACGTCGCCGACCTCGAATCCAGCGGCCGCAGCGACGCTATCGGGCTGAATCACATCGACGCGCGGGATCGAACTGGGCTTGCCGAAATAAAGCGACATCCCGGCAAAGATCACGATAGCCAGGAGAAAATTAGCAATCGGGCCGGCGGCCACAATCGCCGCGCGAGGACCGACCTTCTTGTGATGGAAGCTGTCCGCCTGTTCCTCGGCACTCATGTTGCCGAGTGTTTCCAGGTCGGGGGTCGAAGCCTCGCTGTCGTCGCCAAAGAATTTGACGTAACCGCCAAGCGGGATGGCCGAAATCTTCCAGCGGGTGCCGTGCCGGTCATTAAAGCCGGCCAATTCGGGGCCAAACCCGAGCGAAAAGGTTAACACTCTCACGCCCGCCCAGCGCGCAATCAGGAAATGACCGAGTTCATGGAAGAAAACGACGATGGTCAGCACAAACAGGAAGGGGACAATGTATCCGATCAGGCCATGACCTAACACATTGAAACTATGCTGAAAAAACTCGGACATTCAATTCCCCTCACCTGGAGCCGCGAGGCCCCACCCCAACGCTCTAGGATGCCTTTAAGGCAATTTGAGGCAATAGGGTGACCGCCTTATTTCGCGCGTTATGGTCAACAGCTATTGCATCGTCGGCGGAGGTCAATGGAGCCAGATTCCCACCGCGAATCCAAGCTTCCAGCGTTGCCTCGACCAGCCGCGCGATGGCGCCAAACCGGATCTTACCCGCGATGAACGCGGCCACCGCGACCTCGTTCGCCGCATTGTAAACCGTGGTCGCGCCGCGGCCGGTTCGCAAAGCCTCATACGCCAACCGCAGTCCCGGAAAGCGGGCGAAATCCGGTGCCTCGAACGTCAGCTGCCCGATCTTGGCGAGATCGAGTTTCGCCGCGGGACCTGTGATTCGATCGGGCCAGCCTAGGCAATGCGCAATTGGCGTGCGCATATCCGGCGCGCCGAGCTGCGCCACCACCGAGCGATCGGAAAATTCGACCATGCCGTGAATGATCGATTGCGGATGAACCAGCACGTCGATCTCTTCCGCGGTCAATCCAAACAGGTACGCCGCCTCGATCACCTCAAGGCCCTTGTTCATCATCGAAGCCGAATCGATGGTGATCTTTTGCCCCATGCTCCAGTTCGGATGTTTGAGGGCCTGCGCCAACGTCGCCTGCTCGATGTCCGTGCTGGACCAGGTGCGGAACGGGCCACCGGAGGCGGTGATGATGACACGAACCAGCTCTGCGCGATTCCCGGAGCTCAAGGCTTGAAACAGCGCGTTGTGTTCAGAATCGGCTGGCAAAATGCAGGCGCCTGCCTTGGTCGCGCGCTCCATGAAGAAATCGCCGGCACACACCAGGCATTCTTTGTTGGCCAAGGCTACCGTCGCACCTCGATCGACCGCCGCGAGCGCCGGCTTCAGACCCGCCGCGCCGCTGACTGCCGCCATCACCCAATCGGCCGGCCGAGCGGCCGCTTCGACCACGGCACTTTCGCCGGCGCCGCACTCCGTGCGCGTGCCTGCGAGCGCTTCTTTCAATTCGTCCAGTCGCGCGGGGTCGGCGACGGCGACAAAGCGCGCCCCGAATTCCCTGGCGAGTTTGGCGAGGCCCTGCACATTGGTATGTGCCGTCAACGCCTCGACGCGGTACCGATCGCGCGAAGACCGCAGCAGATCCATCGTGCTGTCGCCGATGGAACCGGTCGCGCCCAGCACGGTGACCGAACGGACGGCGGTCGCCGCTTTATTGTTACGCAAGGGAACAGCGCTCATGCCTCACCAAACCATAAGACCGCGGCCGACGCCATCCGCGCCGCCCCGCAAAAAGCCGAAAAGTGCCGCCAGAACGATGGCGGCGACGAAACCGTCAAGGCGGTCCAGCAAGCCGCCATGTCCGGGAATGATGTGACTGGAATCCTTGACGCCGAACCGGCGTTTGACGGCGGACTCAAAGAGATCGCCGAGCTGCGAGGCGACCGAGAGAACGGCGCCCAACAGCAGCATCGGTAGTATCTTTCCGAGGCCGAATGCAGCAAATCCGGCCGCCACGCCGAGGCTCGCCGCAAATCCGCCGATCGCGCCCGCCCAAGTCTTTTTCGGGCTGACCTGCGGCCAGAGTTTGGGTCCGCCAATTAGCCGGCCGGCGAAGTACCCTCCGATATCGGTCGCCCAGACCACCAGCAGCACCAGCATCAAGGCCGCGAATCCCCAGAGCGGATCAAGCCGTACCGCGCTGGAACCGATGGACGCCGCCAATGCATAGCCGATTCCAACCGCGCTCCAGAACCGGCGATCGGAAGACAGAAGCGCAACGGCAAGAACTCCCACCACGACAAAAGCTGAAACATAGATTTTGCTGATGTGGCCGACGTCGACCCAGCCCACGCCGAGGAGAATGAGAACGCCGACAAACACCAGGCGCGGCTTGCGCGCGCCGATGATGGCGAGCCACTCCATGTAAAGCCCGATGGCCGCAGCGGTAACGAGGCCTGTCCAAAGCCATCCACCGACATAGGCCATTGCAACGGCGAGCGGCGCCATCACCAGTGCGGCGACGATCCGCAACAGAAGGTTGTTGCCCTCCCGCCCCGCTGCGGTGATCGATGCCTCGCCTTCTGTCACGATCCGGTTTTCACAGCCAGGCCGCCAAACCGGCGCTCGCGCCTGGCGTATTCCGCTATGGCACCTTCAAGCGCGGCCTTGTCGAAATCAGGCCAGTGAACCGGAACGAAAACCAGCTCGCTATAGGCCGCCTGCCACATCAGGAAATTCGACAGCCGCTGTTCTCCGCTGGTGCGAATAATCAGGTCGGGATCGGGAATTTCGGGTGCATCGAGATAGCGTCCCAGCGTGTCCGCATCGATCGAGGACGGATCACGCTTTCCTTCCGCGACTTCACTGGCCAGCCGCTGTGCCGCACGCGCGATTTCCTGCCGCGATCCATAATTGAACGCGACGACGAGATCGAGGCGATCATTCTCGCGCGTCAGATCCTCGGCTTCCTTGAGAAGGACGCAAATGTCCGGCTCCAGCCCCTCGCGCTCGCCGATCACGCGGACGCGGACGCCGTCGCGGTGCAGGATGGCAAGATCGTTCCGGATGAAGCGCCGCAACAGTCCAAACAAATCGCCGATCTCGGACGCCGGCCTCGACCAGTTTTCGGAGCTGAAAGAGAAAATCGTCAGGTAACGAACGCCCAGTTCGCCCGCGGCACGAACGACATTGCGCAGGGCCTCGACCCCGCGGCGATGGCCTTCCACGCGCGGCAAGCCACGCGCCGCGGCCCACCGCCCGTTCCCGTCCATGATGATCGCCACGTGCAGAGGACCGCTCCCCTGATCCGGTGCGTCAGTCGCAGGCGCTGCGGCATTCGACATCAATCAATCCCTCAAAGCGCGTGACGTCGAAAACACCGTTTCGATGGATCGCGCCCGAATAAAAAACGGACCACTAGACGGTCAGGATTTCCTTTTCCTTCGCCGCCAGCATCTGATCGATTTCCGAAATCGTGCCGTCGGTCGCCTTTTGCACGTCGTTGCCCAGGCGTTCCTGATCGTCCTCGGAAATCTCGTGATTCTTCTCGAGCTTCTTGATCATATCGAGACCGTCGCGCCGCACATGCCGAACGGCGACCTTCGCGGCTTCCGCATATTTGTGGGCAACCTTGACCAGTTCCTTGCGGCGATCCTCGTTGAGCTCGGGAATCCGCAAGCGCAGCACCTGCCCCTCGGTCGCCGGACTCAAACCGAGATTGGAATCGACGATCGCCTTCTCGACCGCTTTCACCATCGACTTGTCCCAGACCTGCACCGACAGCAGGCGCGGCTCGGGAACGCTGACGGTCGCAAGCTGGTTGAGCGGCATGTGCGAGCCATAGGCCTCGACCTGGACCGGTTCCAGCATCGATGCGGCGGCGCGCCCCGTTCGCAAGCCGCCGAGTTCGTGCTTGAGAGATTGCGTGGCGCCCTGCATGCGGCGCTTCAATTCGTTGATGTCGAAACTACCCGTAGACATGACGCTCTCTCCTCCTGAATACGGCCGCCGCAGCGTTTGTAGCGCATGTTGGGCGCTGCAGTTGCGCCACTAGCCGGAAACGATCGTCCCGCGACCGGTGCCGCTCAGAATGGCGCCGATCGAACCCGGTTCGGCGATCGAAAACACGATGATAGGCAGCGACGTCTCGCGGGCAAGCGCAAATGCGGTGGCGTCCATGACCTTGTAGCCGCCTCCGATGGCTTCCGAATGGGTCAGGCGGTCAAATCGCTTCGCGGACGGGTCTTTTTTCGGATCGGCGCTGTAGATGCCGTCGACATTGGTCGCCTTCAGCACCGCCTGGGCGCCGATTTCGGCCGCCCGCAATACCGCCGTGGTATCGGTGGTGAAAAACGGATTGCCGGTTCCGCCGCCGAGTAGCACGATACGGCCTTCGGCCAGATATTTGTGCGCTGCACTTCGGGTGAAAAGCTCGGAAATCTCCGGCATGACGAACGCCGACAAGGTTCGCGCCGGCGCTCCCTTGCGTTCGATCGCGGCTTCGAGCGCGAGACAGTTCATCATGGTGGCCAGCATGCCCATGGTGTCGCCGGTCGGCCGCGACACGCCTTGCGCGGACACTTCAACGCCACGGATCATATTGCCGCCGCCGACGACGACCGCCACTTCGGCGCCCAGTTGCCGCGCCGCGATCAGATCGGCCGCTACGCGGTCAAGCGTCGGCTGATCGATGCCGGAACCATGGCTGCCTGCGAGATATTCGCCGGAAAGCTTGATCACCACGCGACGATAGACCGGCCCTGTCATCTGCGAATCGCTTTCTTTATCCCGCCCGAGGCTGCCGGCGCGAACGAACCGCAAGCGTTGTCGGAGCGGCTATTTCTGGCCGCTGGCAGCGGCTACTTCAGCGGCAAAGTCTGATTCCTGCTTCTCGATTCCCTCGCCGAGAGCATAGCGTAAAAATCCAGCCACCTTGATCGGCCCGCCGACCTTACCCTCAGCTTCCTTGACCGCCTGGGCCACGGACTTGCCGCTGTCGTGAATGAAGGCCTGCTCCAAAAGGCAGACTTCCTTGTAATAGGTCTTCAAACCCGACTCGACGATCTTCTCGATCACATTCTCCGGCTTGCCCTGCTGACGGTATTTATCGGCCAGCACCTCCTTTTCGCGCTTGACCGTCGCCGGATCGAGCCCGGTCGGATCGAGCGCCAACGGGTTGGCAGCCGCGACATGCATCGCGAGCTGCTTGCCGAGCACGGCGAGTTCGTCGGTCTTGCCCGGAGATTCCAGCGCGACAATCACGCCCATCTTACCGGCGCCTTCGACCACCGCATTGTGGACGTAGCTCGACACCACGCCCTTGCCGACTTCGAGCGCCGCAGCACGGCGCAACGTCATGTTTTCGCCGATGGTGGCGATGGCATCCGCAATGGCTGTCTCAACCGTCACGTTGCCGACCTTGGCGGCCTTGATCTTTTCGACATCGGCGCCGACGTCGAGCGCCACCTGGGCGATCATCTTCACCAGCCCCTGGAAATGCTCGTTGCGCGCCACGAAGTCGGTCTCGGAGTTGACCTCGACGACAACGCCC
>DATHPL010000543.1:0-8198 GCA_035483915.1 Bradyrhizobium sp. | reverse complement strand
CCCCCTACCGCTCGGCGTTCACGAGCTGATAGGTGCCGCGTTCGAACGAGCGATAAACGTCGAGCGCCTTGGCGTCGGCGAACGGCAAATACTGCATCAGGATCGTGCCGGCGACGCCGCGTGCCGGATCGATCCAGAAATACGTGTTGTTGATGCCGCCCCAGCTTAAGGAGCCGGGCGATCGCATGCCGGGCAACTGATCGACCGTGATCAGGAAGCCGTAGCCCCATTTGTCGCGGCCATCGGCAATGAACGTGAAGTCGGCGCTGCGCGGCAACGCGGTCTTGAGCGCAGGCACCGAGACCGCGCCGATCTGGTTCTGCTCCATCAGCTTGACCGTCTCGGCCTTGAGCACGCGGGCTCCATCGAGCTCGCCGCCGTTGAGGATCATGCGCATGAAGCGGCCGTAGTCGTCGGCGGTCGAGGCGAGCCCGCCGCCGCCGATCGGCTCGGCGATGGTGAGACCAACGAGCGGCGGGATTTGCAGCACGACCGGGCCGTCCATCTTGGCGCCGTCGCGCTGCTGCTGCGCGACGAGGCGCGGCCCTTTTGCTTCAGGCACGTTATAGGAGGTGTCGTTCATCTTCAGCGGGACGAAGATGTGATCGTGAAAATAGTCCTCGAGCTTTTGCCCGGACACCACCTCGACCAGCCGGCCGACGACATCGATCGAGGTCGAATAGTGCCAGCGCTCGCCGGGATCGAACAGCATCGGGCCGCCGAACGGATAGGTTTCGCCGGCGCGCGGCTTGAAATCGCGCCAGATCGCGCTGGTGAAGGGATAGGCCAGCCCGGACGTGTGGGTCAGGAAATGCCTGACCAGCGGCGCGCTTGCTGCCGGACGGAGCTTGTAATCGCCGGTCTTCGCATCGAAGGATTCGACGACCTTCGGATTCTTCAGTTCCGGCAGATACTTCTCGGCGGGATCATCGAGGCCGATCTTGCCTTGCTCGACCAGTTGCATCAGCGCCGTCGTGGTGATCGGCTTGGTCATCGAGGCGATGCGGAACAGCGCATCCGTCTTGAGCGGCCGCCCAGTCGCGACATCCGCCACGCCGAATGCGTTTTCATAGAGCACGCCCTTGCGATCGGTGACCAGCGCGACCACGCCCGGTACGTCCTTGCGCTCGACCGCGCTACGAAGGCTGGTGTCGAGGGCAGCCTGGGCCTGCGAATTCTGTGCGCTCGCGGTACCCGCGAACGCCACAACCGCAACGCCTGCGGCGAATGCGATTTCAGCGGTCTTGTTCATGGAAGCCTCCCTGTTGTCGTTCATGGCGGGGTATGTCCCTGCTCTCCCGTTGCTCAATTCCTGTTCGACGCCAGCTGGGTGGCGGCGAAAGGTGCGGCGCCGTTTCAGCTTGCCGCGAGGCGCACATTAGCACCGGCCATCGGTGGTGTCTCTTGGGTGACACCGCATGGCAGCGATCCGCGGCTAGCCCGGAGCCGCCTTCGCCTTAGTGGCCTCCGTCGGCGGTGATGATGCCGCTTCGCGGGCAAAGAAGGCCCTCACCCGGGATCGGGACAAACTTGACACCCTTCTGATCGATCTTCCATGCGGTCTTGACCGGCAAGGTGTCGGCTGCGGTCGAGCCGTCCAGCACCGCCAGGATGACATCGGGAAGATCGCGGCCCTTGGCGCGGCAAATTCCGGAGAAGGCCGGCTCGCTTTTGGAATGCGGCGGAAACGCCAGCGCGTCGCGGACAAGCCCGCGTCGGTCGATCAGCTCGATATACTCGGCCCCGCAAATCAGCCAGTTCACCGAGGACAGCCCGTCGGCGATTTCGTCGGCCCCGAGACCCTTCAGGCCGAGCGCGCCGTATTTTTTCTCGGATTCGACGATCGGTCCGTTCGACGAGCGTTTGCCGATCAGAGCCTTGGGAATGTCAGTGCCACATTTGAGGTTCTGAAATTCATCGGCAAACGCGAATTGCCCCATCAAAAAATAGATCGCAGCCAACAGGCACGCCAATTTCGTCATGCTTATTCCTCGCCCGATGCGAGGATGATGCTAGCCCGGATTGTCCTCCAGCGAACGAACAATTTTGGCTGGCACCCCCGCGACGAAGCTGTTCGGCGGGACGTCCTTTGTGACAATCGCTCCGGCAGCGACCACCGAATTTTCGCCGACGGTCACGCCGCCAAGGATGGTGGCGCCGGCCGCGATCCAGACGTTCTCTTCAATGACGATCGGCTTTGCCTCGATATAGGCCCGACGCTCCGAGGGCTGAAGCGGATGACCGCTCGTGACGATGCTCACATTGGGCCCGATCATGACGCGATCGGCGATGTCGACCCCGCCCATATCGTAGATCGTGCAGCACTGGTTGATGAACACTTTATGGCCGACGCGGATATCGCGGCCATAGGCTGAATAGAAAGGCGGGATGAGAATGAAGGTGTCGTCGACCTTCCGCCCCGTCAACTCGCTGAACAGTTCTCTCACTTTGGCGACGTCGTCGAAGGACAGCTTGTTCATCTCCGCCGTCAACCGCATCGCCTGCCTGGTGACGCCGGACATCGCGTGCCATTCGGGGCTCCGGGTTGGCACGCGCATGACGCGGCGCGGTCTCTCGGCATCCATATAGCTTTCCTCTGGAGTTTTGATTCGTAACCTTGGCCATTGGACCCCCGCCTTCATGTGGAAATCAAATGCCGGCGGTTGGGGTTTCCCGGAAACAGGAGGCAACACCAGCCGCCTGCCGCCCAGACCAAATCGCGCCCTCGCCACATCCGGTAATTCTCGTATGTCTTTATTATTATTGCCCAATTTAAGTTTCCACCTTGGCGGCTTGCCCCAGCCGTCTGCGCGCGATGCCTGCACCTTGTGAACGCTGACGGGCGCTGCTACCTCATCCAAAGGTGATGAGGGATAGTCCGTCCCGCCCAAAGGGATCATCGCATTGACGGACGATTTTTCGGAAATCGAAGTGGTCGCCACCAACTTCAATTGGCGCCAATCCGGCGGCACGACGGCGGTCGTGCAGCTGGTTCCGGAACAGGCGAAGACGCTGAAGATCGCGGCGCTCGGCTTCGACCTGCCGGAGCGGGTGCCGCGCATGCGCTGGCGCGACGTTCCGAAGCTGTTTCGTCGGCCGGCGAACCGGCCGTTTCGAATCTACCATTGCCGCCGCAACAACGAGATGATTGTCGGACTGCTGCTGAGGGATGTCCTGCGTGCGCCGCTGCGGCTGATCTTCAATTCCGCTGGTCAGCGCCGGCACAAGCCGCTGACGCGCTGGATGTTGAAGCGAATGGACGCGGTGATCGCGACCAGCGAACGCTCGGGCAGTTTCCTCGATGTCCCCTACACCGTCGTGCCGCACGGAACGGATTTCGACCATTTCCACCCCGCTCGCGACAGCGAGGACGACTACGCCGCGACCGGGCTTCCCGGCAAATATGCCGTCGGCTGCACCGGGCGCATCCGCCACCAGAAGGGCACGGATCTGTTCGTCGAGGCGATGGTGCGGCTGTTGCCGCACTATCCGGACTGGACCGCGGTGATCACCGGCCGCACCACCTCGGACAATCTCGCCTTCGAACGCGAGTTGAAGTCGAGCGTCGCCGCCGCGGGCCTCACGCAACGCATCATCTTCCTGGGCGATGTCGATGATATCTCGGTGTGGTACCGGCGCTTCACGTTGTTTGTCGCGCCGTCGCGCCAGGAAGGTTTCGGCCTGACCCCGCTCGAGGCCATGGCCTCGCAAACCGCTGTCGTCACGTCGGACGCCGGATCGTTTCCGTCGATGATCCGGCCCGGAGTGAACGGCGCCATCGTGCCGGCGGGCGATGCCGACGCGCTCACTGCGGCGATCGAACCCTATTTCCGCGAGCCCGATTTGGCCAAAGAACACGGCCGGGCCGCGCTGGAATTCGTGCACGCCAATTTCTCGCTCGCAGCCGAGGCGCGCCGCATTCGCAGCGTCTATGACCGGCTGTGGACAGCAGGACAAAGCCCGCTCAGCCTGACGGAAAAAGGGCAACCAAACGGGGGCGAGACCGAACCCGCGAGCTATCCGGACGGGGCTGGATACAAGTATGCCAGGAGGAACCATGCTCAAGCTTGACACGCTTCGCTCGACGCCGTTGCAACGCGATCCCTTTGAATATCTGATCGTGCGGGACTTCATCGAGCGCGAGAAGCTGAAAGAGGTTCTTTCCGACTATCCCGACGTGCCGGGGCCGGGATCGCACCCGCCGGCGGGCCTGCAGATTGCCGGGCATTTCAAGGAGATGATCGACGAACTTCTCGCAACTTCGTTCCGGCAGGCGGTCGAGGAAAAATTCGACATCGACTTAACCGGCCGGCCGACGATGTACACCGTGCGCGGATTCTGCCGGGCGCGGGACGGCAAGATCCACACCGATTCCAAAACCAAGATCATCACCGTCCTGCTCTACATGAACGACGATTCCTGGGAGAGTTCGACCGGCCGCCTGCGCATTTTGCGCAACGGCACCGACCTCGAAAATTACGTCGCCGAAGTCGAGCCGTCCGGCGGGACGCTGCTGATCTTCAAGCGCTCCGACACGTCATGGCACGGCCATCACCCCTTTGCGGGCAAGCGCCGCGCGATCCAGTTGAACTGGGTGACGGAGCAATCCGTCGTCGATCGCGAGCAAGGCCGTCACGGCTTTTCGTCGATGATCAAGCGCTTGTTTCAGCCGGCAACCGCGTGACGGCAGCAGATTTTCCGGGCGTCAGCGCAGACCCGGAAAGTCGAGACTGAGCCGCAGGTAGGCCGTCGAAGCTTTTGCCGCGAGGTCTTCCGGCATTTTGCAGAATCAACTAGGTGATGACGGATCATCCACGCTGACATTCCGATGACCCGTCGCGACCGCAGGCCGGCTTCCAAGAACACCGAATCCACCGTGCCGGCCGCAACCACAGCCGCGGCGCTCCACGAAGCCGCCGTACGGCACTTTTCCGCCGGTCAGTACCTCGAAGCCCAGCTCTGTTGCCGACAGGCGCTCGAACGCGATGCTGACAACGCCGAAACGCTGCACCTGATCGGCCTGATCGCGCTGCAAGCCCGCCAATACGATCATGCGGTCGAATGGATATCGCGCGCGATCCGGCAGCAGCCCAAAGTAGATTATCTGACTAGTCTGGGGACGGCGCTCCAGCGTCAGGGGCGGCGCAACGACGCGCTGCTGACTTTCGACAAGGCGGTGCAGCTCAAGCCGGACGACGCCGGCCTGTGGCGCAATCTCGGCAGTGCCCTTGCCGATGCGGGGCGACTTTCCGAGGCGGCCTTAAGCTTTCAGCATGCGCTCAAGCTTGATCCCTGCCTTTGGGATGCCGCGTTCCAGGCCGGATTTCTGCTCCATCACGAGGGGCGGAGCGAGGAGGCGCTCGGGCTCTTCAAGCTGCATGAAAAGATGCCGCCGGAAAGCAATCTGGCGCTGCAGATGCGCGCGCTCGCGATGTATATCGAGGGCCGGTTCGAGCAGGGTCTCGCCGACATCACGCGCGCTTGGGAACGCGATCCAGCCAACGCCGGACTCTGTAACCAGCTCGGCGTCTTCCTGCAACGGCTGCATCGCGAGGCCGAGGCGCTGCCATGGTTTGACCGGGCGCTCGCGCTTCAACCGGGCTTCGTCGGTGCGCTTCGCAACAAGGCCTTCGCCCTGACCAACCTTCACCGCTTCGAAGAAGCGCTCGCGGGGTATGACGAGATCAAGGCGTTTGATCCGGACGACGCGAAGACGGATTTCGACGCTTCGCTCGTTGAGCTCCTGATCGGGAACTTCGAGGCCGGCTTCGCCCGGCGCGAAGCACGGTCGAAACTCGCGGGCTTCGCGCATTTCGATTTCTCTCAAGTACGCTGGCTCGGCAACGACTCCATCGCCGGCAAGACCATCCTCGTCGTCAACGACGAAGGCTTTGGCGATCTGATTCAGTTCGCGCGTTACATCCCGATGCTGGCCGCGCTCGGAGCGCGTGTGATCCTTTTGGTCGAGGACCCCGCTGTCTCCCTTTTGTCGGGGATGGCCGGCGTTGCCGAAGTGCTGCCCAAATCAGCCGGCAGCCTGCCCGACTTCGATCTGTATTGTCCGGTGTGCAGCCTGCCGCTCGCCTTCGATACCAGGCTTGAGACGATCCCGGCTTCTCTGCCGTATCTGCCTTCGCCCGATGTGGAGCGTGTACAGACCTGGGAGGACCGGCTCGGCCCGCGCGAGCGCCTTCGGGTCGGCCTCGTCTGGTCGGGCAACCCGAAGCATTTCAACGACCATAACCGCTCGATCCCCCTGAAACTGCTCGTGCCTCTGCTCGATGTGGACGCGACCTTCGTCAGTCTTCAGAAGGACCCGAGAGCCAGCGACGCAGCGATCCTGCGCGAACGACCCGAGATCATCGACCTGACATCCGGGTTCGTCGATTTCGCCGAGACGGCCGCGTTGATCTCGTGCCTCGATATCGTCATTGCTGTCGACACCAGCATCGCCCATCTGGCCGGCGCGCTGGGGCGGCCGACCTGGATCCTCCTGCCCCATACGCCCGACTGGCGCTGGCTAACGAACCGCGACGACACGCCGTGGTATCCGAGCGTGCGCCTGTTCAGGCAGGACGAGACGCGTGATTATGGAAGCGTCATTGCGCGGGTGCGCAGCGAACTGATGGCGACGACCGCCGTCCCCTCAAGCGATTGACGGGCCGCCTCAGTAGTCCCGCTCGCGGTGCACGTCGTGGACGACGATGCCCATGCCCTCTGGGGGCATCGCCAGCCACTCGCGGCGCTTCAGGGTGCGCCTCGTATCCTCCAGGCCGCTCATCCAGTGCTCGCGCATCGAGGTCGCCGAAAAGTCGTAGTCCTTCGAGTCGCCCTCATAGGCCTTCTGCTGATAGATCAATTGCAGAATGGTGATACCTGAGAGATGCACGAGCTTGTCGCGCATCTCGCGCTCCTCGTTGCTCAATTCCGCCTCCGGAACCTTCAACAGCGCCTTGTAGAGCGACGCCTTGAGGTTGTTCATGCGCCGGTAGATGTCGGTGTTGTGGCGCGTGCGTGAGGAATAGACGATGTCCTTGTGCCGCGAGGTGACCTCGTGGATGTCGCGCGGCAGCTGCCCGCGTGCGCTGAACAGGTCGACCTGGAATACGAGTGAGTTCTGGCCGTCTTCCTGATCGAGCAGATGCTGCAGCGGCGTGTTGGAAACGATGCCGCCATCCCAGAAATGATCGGTGCCGATCCGCACCATCGGCAGCGCCGGCGGCAACGCGCCGCTCGCCATCACATGCTCGGGCTCGATCACTTCCTTCTTGTTGTCGAAATAGAGGAAGTTGCCGGTGAGCACGTTCACCGCGCCGACCGCAAAATGAATCGGGCGCGAATTGATCAGATCGAAGTCGACGAGCTCCAGCAGCGTCTCGCGCAACGGCGTGGTGTCGTAATAGCTGGTGGCGGTTTTCGCGCCGGCCGGGCTCAGCCACGGATTGACCTCGTGCGGCTTGAAAAAGCCGGGCTGACCGAGCGTCGAGGTCATGAACGAGCTCGTGAGGTTGCGCGCCTTGCGATAGATGTCGCCGTCCGGCGTGTAGTGCCAGACCTTGCGCGCGGTGATGCGGTCCCAGAAGGTTTGCAACCTTTCCAGCCGCTTCTCCGGCGGGTTGCCGGCGATGATGGCGGAATTGATCGCGCCGATCGACACGCCGCAAACCCAGTCCGGCTCCATACCGGCTTCGTGCAGCGCCTGATAGACGCCGGCCTGATAGGCACCGAGCGCGCCGCCGCCTTGCAACACCAGCGCGATACGATGGCAGGCATCGGGGCGCCAGGGCGCAGCAGGGTCACATTCGGAATGCAGCAGTCGTTGATCCCCGGTGATTTGATCCATGACATCCGATCCAAGCGTTGCGTCTGGTGAACACAGTGAAAAACGGCGGTGACGCTGGTGTGACAGAGTCTGCGCTCGCTCTCCGTTTCATCCGGCCGTCAAACAGCTTGGTTACCGTACTGCAAAGGGTGGTTTCCATTTGGTAATCCGATCCGGTTCGCAAAGTTGCGCGACGGTGTCGGCTGACGTCAACCTGTCTCAAAAGATATCTTGCTCCAGAAAATACTCTCTCCAGAAATAAAGGGTTTTCGATGCGCAAGGCAGATGTCCTGAAGCTTCCGTCCATGCCGCTGGCCGGTCCGAGCTATCCCGCCGGACCTTACCGTTTCATCGACCGTGAATTTCTCGTGATCAG
>DATHPL010000542.1:0-5877 GCA_035483915.1 Bradyrhizobium sp. | reverse complement strand
GATCGATCGGCGCGGGAGAGCCGAAGTTCAGGATCTGGTTGACAATATCGGCAGGTAGAAAAGCAAAAGTCGTTCCAGGAAAGAGGCGCGGAAGCTGTTCGCGCATCGCCTTCACGTAATTTTCAGTCGGCGGATGATCTTCCTTCAGCTTGATCTGGATATCACCGTCCTGCGGACCCATGACGCCGGTATTGTTGTAGGTCAGGTTGATGCCCGAGATTGGCAAACCGACATTGTCCGTCATCGTCTCGATCTGATCCGGCGGGATGATCTTGCGAATTGCCTTTTGAATGTCGGCGAACTGATTGGCGCTTTCCTCCAGGCGCGTGCCAACCTGAACGCGCACATGCATCAGGATCTGGCCGGCATCGACCGCGGGGAAGAAGTTCTCCCCGAGATAGGGCACCATCACGAACGAGGCTCCGACGAAGCCCAGAAAACCGATCACAAAGGTCGGCCGGTGGTGCAGCGCCAGCGTCAGCAGGTCGCGATGTCCGCTGCGAAACTGCTCGAACCGGCGTTCGAAGCCGCGCTGAAACCAGACCAGCGGATTACGTGTCGGCGGCAGCGTTGCGCCATGCTCGTGCTGATGCGGCTTCAACAGATACATCGCCATCGTCGGCACCAGCGTACGCGACAGGATGAACGACCAGATCATCGCGAAGATCACCGCTTCGGCCATCGGCACGAACAGGAAGCGAGGAATGCCCTGCAGGAAGAACATCGGAATGAACACGATGCAGATGCAGAGTAGCGACACGAACGCCGGCACCACGATCTGCTGCGCCCCGTCGAGAATGGCCGGACGAACTTCCTTGCCCTGCTCCAGATGCCAGTTGATGTTCTCGATCGTCACGGTGGCTTCGTCGACGAGAATACCGACCGCGAGCGCCAGACCGCCCAGCGTCATGATGTTCAGCGTCTCGCCGATCGCTGCCAGCATGATGATCGAGCCGAACACGGCCAGTGGAATTGATGTCGCGATAATGATCGTCGAACGCCAGCTTCCGAGAAACAAGAGGATCATGACGCTGGTGAGCGCGGCCGCGATGATGCCTTCCCGCACCACGCCTTCGATGGAAGCCGCGACGAACACGCCCTGGTCGCCGACATAGCCGATTTTCAGCGCGTCCGGCAGTGAATCCTTGTAGGCAGCGGCCTTTGCCTTGATGCCCGCGATGATATCGAGCGTCGAGGTATAGCCCGACTTCAGCACCATCATCAGAACCGAGCGATTGCCGTTGACGTGGACGACGTTGGTTTGGGGCGGATTACCGTCACGCACAGCCGCAACGTCGCGCACGTAGATGGTTGCGCCATTGACGACCTTGATCGGAAGATCGCCGAGTTCGCCGGACTTCAGCGGCGAGTTGTTGACCTGAATGACATATTCGAAGGTGCCTATCTTCGACGTGCCGGCCGGCTGGATCAGGTTCTGCGCCGCCAACGCGTTGGCGACATCCTGCCCGGATAATCCCAGCGACTGCAGTTTCGACGGGTCGACGTCGATCTGTATCTGACGTTGCTTGCCACCATACGGATACGGGATCGCGGCGCCAGGCACCGTCACCAGCGGCGTACGCAACTGGTTGATCGCGATGTCGCCAAGGATCTGTTCTGTGAGCCCTTCGCCCGACAACGCGAGCTGAATGATCGGAACCGTCGAGGCACTGTAGTTGATGATCAGCGGCGGCGTCGCCCCCGGAGGCATCTGCTTGAGAACCGTCTGCGAGACGGCCGTGACCTGCGCATTGGCGGTGCGGATGTCCGCGTTCGGCTGGAAGAAGATCTTGACGATGCCGACACCGTTATAGGAGTTCGCGGTGATGTGCTCGATATCGTTGACGGTTGTCGTCAGCGATCGCTCGTAAGGGGTTACGATGCGCCCGGACATCTGATCCGGCGGTAGCCCGGTATACTGCCAGATGACCCCGATCACCGGAATGCGGATATCCGGAAAGATATCGACCGGCGTGCGCATCGCGGACAACGGCCCGATGATCAGCAGGAGCAGCGCAAGCACGACGAATGTGTACGGCCGGTTGAGGGCAATACGGACCAGTTCAGTCATGGCACAGGCATTCCTGGGTCGAGCAATATACGATGAGCATGATGCAGTGCGGCATTTACCTGAAATACCGCCAAATGGCTAACGTCAGCCCCCTCAAATCCCTTCACTTCCGCGAGAACGTTAAGATTTCCTGCAAAACGTGCCGGCGTCAGAGTGCAAGTTTTCCGTTAACGCATCAGATCAAGTGCGTCGGAAAAAAAACGGGGGCCGCCGAAATTGCCCGATTTGAGGGCAAGAACCATTTCGCCTTCCTTCGCGCCGACCGCCCGCAGCACAGGCACGCCGGCCGCAATTTCCGCTCCGACAAGAAAACCAGGAATGCCTAAACGATCGACTACGGCGCCTGAAGTTTCACCACCAGCAATCACAAGACGCCTCACGCCCGATTGCACCAGACCTTCGGCGATATCGGCCATGGCCTGCTCGATGGCATGTCCGGCTGCATCGCGGCCATGACGGGATTGCAGGGCTGCGACTTGGTCCGGCGTCGAACTGGAGGCGATGAGGATCGGCCCCTCCGTGATTCTCTGCGCGGCCCAACCGAGCGCGCGCCGGACTTCGCCCTTGCCTGCAACAATCTGCTCGGGATCGAGGTGAAGGACCGCCATGTCGGTTTCGGCATTGGCAATTTGTTGCAGCGTGGCCTGCGAGCAGCTGCCGGCAAGGCAGGCCGCCGGTCCGCCCACCGGCGACTCGGACAAGGCGCTCGAGGCGCCCGCTTTGGCTTTACCCGCCGCTACCAAAGCACGCGCCAGGCCAAGCCCGATGCCGGAGGCGCCAACCGACAAGCGTTGGTCGAGTGCAACCTCACCAATCGTCTCCAGATCGCGGTCGAACACCGCATCGATGATGGCCGCGCCAACGCCCTTGTCCGACAGATCGGCCAAGCGCGCCCGCACCGCCTCCGGTCCGCGAACGACCGTGGCAAGGCCGACAAGCCCGACCTCGGTCTTGCTCTGGCGCGCCAGCACCCGCACCAGGTTTGAATCGTGCATCGGGTTGAGCGGATGATCCTTGAGCGGACTTTCGTTCAGCGGCACGGAACCGACGAACAGATTGCCTTGATAGACGGTACGCCCAGTCTCGGGAAAAGCGGGCGTCACCAGAACGATGGTGTCGCCTGAATCGGCGCGCAACGCATCCATTACCGGACCGATATTGCCGGCATCGGTGGAATCGAAGGTCGAGCAAATCTTGAACAGGACATGGTCTGCGCCGCGGCCGCGCAGCCATTTGTCGGCCGCCCGCGAACGCGACACCGCGAGACCAGCCTCGATCGAACGGCTCTTCAGCGATACGACGACGGCGTCGACGTCAGGCAGATCGAGTTCCTCGGAGGGAACACCGATCGTCTGCACCGTGCGCAGGCCGGCGCGCGTCAGCGTGTTGGCGAGATCGGACGCGCCGGTGTAGTCATCCGCGATGCAGCCGAGTGCAAGTTTCACGATTTTTTCCCCGCGTACGGCTTGAACCAGGCGAGCCCATCGGTGGTCTTGCCGCGCGGGTTATATTCGCAGCCGACAAAACCCTTGTAGCCGAGACGATCGAGTTCAGTGAACAGGAACGGATAATTCAGCTCTTCGTCGTCCGGCTCGTGGCGCGAAGGAACGCTCGCGATCTGGATGTGACCGATGATAGGCATCATTTCACGCAGCCGCATGGTGACGTCCCCATGCAGGATCTGGCAGTGATAGATATCGAATTGCAGCTTCAGGTTCGGAATGTTCAATTCGTTGATCTGGTCACGCGCAAACCCGAAGTCGTTGAGAAAATAATTCGGCGTGTTGCGCGCATTGAGCGGCTCGAGCACGATGTCGATGCCGTGGGGCGCGAAGAATTCCGTCGCCCATCTCAACGACTTCTGGAACGCCGCTATCGCCTTTGGATCCTTGCGATCGGCCAGCCCCGCCATCAGATGCAGGCGCTTGACGCCGGTCGCTTGCGCATAAGGCAACGCGGTGCGCAGGCTTTCCTGTAAATCGGAAAACCGCTCAGGCAGCGCCGCAAAACCCTTTTCGCCCGCGTCCCAATTGCCGGGCGGCAAATTGAAGAGCGCCTGCGTCAGGCCATTACCATGCAGCCGCTTGCCGATCTCTTCGACCGGGTGTGCATAAGGAAACAGGAACTCGACCGCCGTGAAGCCAGCCTTCGCCGCCGCTTCGAAACGATCGAGGAACGGCACCTCGTTGAACATCAAGGTGAGATTGGCGGCAAAACGGGGCATCCGACGTCCTCTTGTTATTGACTGGTTACTTCGGCTCGCCGGGCAAATGCGTGCCGGTCACGCGCGCATACATTCGCGCCACCGACGCATCGTCGTCGCGGCCCATGCCGGAAGCCGCCGTCATCAGGAACATTTGCAGGGCGGCAGCCGACACCGGCACCGGGAATTTCGCCGATCGCGCCATGTCCTGGATGATCCCCAAATCCTTGACGAAAATCTCGACCGCGCTGCGTGGCGTATAATCACCGTCGAGCACGTGAGGAATGCGGTTTTCAAACATCCAGGAATTGCCGGCGGAGGCCGTGATCACCTCATAGACCTTGCGGATATCGAGGCCCTGCTTGGCGGCAAAGGCAATCGCTTCCGAGGCCGCCGCGATATGAACGCCGGCGAGCAACTGGTTGATCATCTTGAACGCGGCGCCTTGGCCGGCGGCATCGCCAAGTTCATAGAGTTTGGCCGCCATCGCATCGAGCGCCGGCCGCGCCTTGGCAAAGGCAGCCGCGCTCCCCGAGGCGAGAATCGTGAGCTCGCCCTGCGCTGCGCGCTGCGCGCCGCCGGAAATCGGCGCGTCGAGATAGTGCCGTCCGGTTGCTTCCAGTTGTTTGGCGAGCCGTCTTGCGACGTCGGGATCCATGGTCGCGGAGGAAACAAATACGGCGTCCCTGGCGAGCGTCTCAGCGACGCCGTCCTTGCCGAACAGAATAGTTTCGGTCTGGGCAGCGTTGACGACCACGCTGACGACGATGTCTGCCTCTCTGGCCGCCTCCGCCGGGGTCCTGGCGCCCTTTCCGCCTTCGGACGCGAATCTTTGAACCGTCTCCGGCGCCACGTCGCAGCCGGTGACCTCAAATCCGGCGCGCTTGAGCGCGCTGGCCATGCCGTAGCCCATCGAGCCCAGCCCGATCACGGCAATGCGAGGTTTGGCGGATGAAGACATGCGACGTTTCCTTATGGCGCTTCTTGAAATTTATCCCTGCCTATCACGGCTTGGCCGCGCTGCCAAAGCGTGAGACAAGATACCGCCCAAGGACAGGACCATGAGCGAAACAAAAATCCGCGAGGAGATCTGCCGCCTCGGCCGCTCGCTGTTCGAACGCAGCCTGACGCCGGGTTCCTCGGGCAATATTTCAGCCAAGCTCGACGACGGCGGCTGGCTGGTAACGCCGACCAACGCCTCGCTCGGTTTCCTCGACCCGGCGCGGCTGTCCCGGCTCGATGCGGCCGGCCGTCTTCTCTCCGGCGACGCTCCGACCAAGGAAGTGCCACTACACAGCGCACTATACGAGACCCGCGCGCCGGCGCGCGCGATCGTGCATCTGCATTCCACCCATTCGGTCGCGCTGTCTATGTTGCCCGAGATCGATCCGCGCGCGGCGCTGCCGCCGATGACGGCCTATTACCTGATGAAATGCGGCGCGACCGCGCTTGTGCCCTATTACCGCCCGGGCGATCCGGCGGTTGCGGACGCCATCAAGGGGCTTGCCGGAAAATACTCTTCCGTGCTGCTCGCCAATCACGGCCCGGTGGTTTCGGGCGACACACTGGAGGCCGCGGTGTTTGCGGTCGAGGAACTGGAAGA
>DATHPL010000541.1:0-7411 GCA_035483915.1 Bradyrhizobium sp. | reverse complement strand
GCCGCGACAATGATCACGGTCGAGAACAACACGGCGCGGTCGACTTGCAGACCGCTGATCAGGATCAGCCGTAGTCGATCGGTCCATACCGGGTTGCTCGTTGAGCCCGCGTTTGTCGGGTCGTCGCCCCAGCGTTTCTCGGCGAGTTGATGCAGCAACTCTTGTCTTTCCTCCCGCCGGGACGCGAGATTGCGATACACGTTCTCGACCACAATCACGGCGGAATCGACGATGATGCCAAAATCGACAGCGCCGACCGACAGCAGGTTTGCGTCCTCGCCGCGCAGGACAAGGATGATGATGCTGAAGAACAGGGCGAACGGGACGTTGGCGCTGACGATGACCGCGCTGCGGAGGTCGCCGAGGAATAGCCATTGAACGGCGAAAATCAGCAAAACGCCGAAAATGAGGTTATGCAGCACGGTGCTGGTGGTGACGCCGACCAGGACGGTGCGGTCGTAGAACGGAACCAGCTTTACCCCCGGCGGAAGACTTCCATCCGTATTGATCTTCTCGATCTCCGAACGGACGCGAGCGACCACGTCGTTGGTATGCAGCGTCCGGTTCATGATGACGATCGCCGCCACCACGTCATCCGCATGGTCGCGACCGGCCTTGCCAAGCCGCGGCACATAACCCACCGAGACCTTGGCAACGTCTTTCACGAACAGCGGCAAGCCTTGCGACTCGGAAAGCATGACGTTCTCGATGTCCTGGACCTTGTAGCCCTGGGTCAGGTCGGTTGCGCCGCCGCTGTCCATCAGTCCGACGCCGCGAACGTTCACGGACTGCTGCCCCATATTGATGGTGCGGCCGCCGACGTTGACGTTGGCATTGCCGATAGCGCTGATCACCTGCGGCAACGTCAGGCCATAGGCTTCAAGTTTTCGCGGATCGACGTCGACGTCGTATTCCTTGGTCGTTCCGCCCCAGGTATTGACCTGCACGACGCCAGGAACCGCAAGAAGCCGCCGCTGCAAGATCCAGTCCTGTACCGTGCGCAGGTTGCTCAGCCCGAAGTGCGGCGGTCCGACCAGCTCATATCGGTAGATTTCGCCGACCAGGCTGGTCGCCTGGATCTGGGGCGTCACATTGCCAGGAAGGGTGACGTTCTGCTGAAGGTTGATGGCCGTCTGCGTCAGCGCGAAATAATAATCGATATTGTACTGGAACACGATGCGGACAAAGGACAGGCCATAAAACGAGGTCGAGCGGATGACATCGACGCCGGGCGTCGCGGCCAAGCCGACCTCGATCGGGATGGTAAAGTAGCGCTCCATCTCTTCGGCGGAAAGACCCGGAGATTGCGCCGTGATTTCCAGAATCACCGGCGCCGGGTTGGGGTAGGCCTCGATGTTAAGCCGCGAAAACGCGAACGTGCCCGCGCCAATAAACAGGAGCAGGCCCAGCAGGACCAGCGGCCGCCGGGTCAAGGCGAATGTGAGAAGCCCCTTAGTCAGAGATTGCCTCCGGATCCGAGTCTTGCGCCGCAGTCCAACGAATCGGATGCTCTCGGACGCCGCTCAGTTGGCTGAATGGTAGACAGTTTACGGTCCGGCTTGAAGCCCAAATTGGCCCGAAAGCCCCCGTCGTTCCAATGACCCTATGTCGCAGTGCAAGACAAGGGACCAAGCCGATGATCACTCGGAACGGGCCACTAGACGGGCGCTCCGCGATCGACCGGCCGTTCTTCGGCACTTACGCATCGTTATCGACGCCTTGCGCCACAGACCGGGCTACATTCGATTTTAGTTAGCGATTTCTTTCGCCCCTGCCCGATCGAACCCGCAAACGCCAGCGTAAGTAAGCTCAACAGCGCCTTCTCGGCGCCCGAGAAGGCATGTGCCCTAAAAAGCGGCGTGGCCGTTTTAACGCCGCTCTTAGTCTTTCGTGGTTAGGTCCTCGGAAAATCCCCGCTTTTTTGGGAACCGGCAGGACAACTACCGTGTGGCGCCAGATCAAAAATCAATCGCCCCGCTCCGGCGTCGGGCGCCGGCGGATTGCGCAAGTATTGGCGGCGCTTCGTTACGACCTGTCCTGGCGCTTCGCGCGTCCGGGTGCATTCAGGCAGCGGTTCGAACAGGCGATTGCCAACCTGCCGCAAGGTATCTGCCTCTACGCCCCGGATGATCGGCTCGAACTGGTCAACGAGCAATTCTGCCGAATCTACAATCAACCGATGAACCGGCTCCGCACCGGAATGAAACTGTACGATGTGCTCGCCGACAGCTGTGCACTCGGCAACTATCCCGGCCGCAGCGTGGACGAGATCTACTCGGCCCGCAAAGCCTTCATCGATCGCCAGGAAAAAGGGATATTCCTCCAGGAACTCGGCGACGGCAGACTTATCGCAATCCATCATCAGCCATTGGAAGACGGCGGCTGGGTTTGCACCTACGAAGACATCACCGAACGGCGGAAGGCCGAAGCTCAGGTCGAGTTTCTGGCACACCATGACAGCCTTACCGAGTTGCCGAACCGGCGCCTTTTCACCGACCGGCTCAATCATGCGATCACGCGCGCGATCTCCGGCAACCCCTGCGCTTTACTGTGTCTCGATCTCGATGGCTTCAAGGAAGTCAACGACCGGCTTGGACACGCCGCCGGCGACGCGCTCCTGAAGAATGTCGCCATGCGGTTGAAAGACTCCATTCGCAGCAACGACACCGCTGCCAGACTGGGTGGCGACGAATTTGCAGTCCTGTTACCGGATTCGTCGACGAGAGCCGCGCTTCGCGTCGCCAACGAATTGGCAGAAGTGCTTCGGGAACCGTATTTTCTTGGCGCATTCGGCTCTGCCGACGTGGCGGCAAGTGTCGGCATTGCTATCGCTCCGGATGACGCCACGACCGCCGAAGAGCTGATGCTGAAAGCCGACCGGGCGCTTTACAAATCGAAGAACACAGGGCTGGGGCGGCCGGTCGTGTTCGACAACGGACTGGATCCTTCACTGGGTGAAGAAGTGCCCAAGACGCAAAGGGCACCGGCCGAGAAATCCGACGCCGATGAGCTTCGAGAAATCGCAAGCGAGCTCGCACAGGCCCTGCAAAATAGCAGTGAGCTTTGCCTGCGCTACCAGCCGATCTACGACGCCAAAAGCGGCCAGCCGGTTGCCATCGAAGCCCTGGCCCGCTGGAACAGTCCGGTTCGAGGCCATGTTTCACCGCTCGAATTTGTCAAGGCGGCGGAGCTGCACGGGCTGATCGACAAGCTGCTGGATTGGGCGCTGACGTCAGCGTGCCACGAAGCGGCGCGCTGGGACGAAGGCCTCAAAGTGAGCGTCAATCTGTCGCCGCTTAACTTGCGCTCTCCCGATCTGTTCGGCTTGGTCGAGCGCACCTTGCGCGAGAGTGGCTTGCCCGCGCGCAGGCTGGTATTCGAACTGACGGAAGACTCCGCTGTCGACCGCTCCGACGGTACATTGGAGCGCCTGCGCGAACTTGCTGCCATTGGCGTCGAGATCTGGCTCGATGACTTCGGCTCAGGATATGCGAACTTCGAATATCTTCAACACCTGCCGTGCCATGTCATCAAGATCGACCGGAGCTTTCTCGCTGAATACGAAAAGCGCGAACAACTGCTCGGCGGCATGATCAATCTCGCCCAAGCCTGCGGCCTGAAGGTGGTCGTGGAGGGCGTCGAGACAGCAGAACACCAAAGCCTGTTACAGAATCTCGGCTGCGACTTGCTGCAGGGCTTTTTGCTGGCGAGGCCCGTGCCGCCCGATCAACTCAAGGCAGCTCTCGGTCCCGGCTTGCCATATCATCAAAGCCGTTCGATCGCGCCCGACGTCAATCAAGCCGCCAGTTCGAACGCCGCCGAAATCCCGAGCAAAGCGTAGGCAGCAAGCTACGGTGCGGACCCTTGTGTGGATCCTTGCCGCACCGCCGGTTTGCGCTCGATCGGATGGATGTCGATCTCGCGCGATCGACCGAGCCGCAAGATGTCCATCTTCAGCGTGCGGCCGATCCGGTCGCGGTCGAGTACGCGGATCAGATCGTCAACGCCATGGATGGCGACGCCGTCGAGCTTGACCACGACATCGCCCGGCAAAAGGCCTGCGCGCGAAGCGGGCCCATCGGGTTCGATCTGCGCCAGCAAGGCGCCCATCTTGTTGTCGATGCCGGCGATCACCGCATGCCGTCGCGGCACCACCGCCGTCTGGCCGGACACCCCGATATAGGCGCGGCGGACATAGCCGTGGCGAATGATTTCCGAAAGCACGAATTGCGCGGTGTTGCTGGCGACCGCAAAGCAGATGCCCTGCGCGCCGCTGATAATCGCGGTGTTGATGCCGATGACCTCGCCGGCCGACGACACCAACGGGCCGCCGGAATTACCGGGATTGAGCGCGGCATCGGTCTGGATCACGTCCTCGATCGTCCGGCCGCTCACCGAGCGGATCGAGCGGCCAAGCGCCGACACCACGCCGGCCGTGACCGTCGATTCGAAGCCGAGCGGATTGCCGATGGCGACCACCAGCTGACCACGGCGCAGATTCCGGGAATTGCCGAGGGAAGCATAGCGCAGATCCCGCGCACCATCGGCGCGCAGTAGCGCCAGATCCGTATCGGGATCGACGCCGAGCACGCGGGCGTCGGTGACAACCCCTTCGATATCCTGCAAGCGGATCTGCCGCGACGAGCCGACCACATGGCTGTTGGTCAGAACCAGCCCGTCCGGGGAGATGACGATCCCGGAGCCGAGGCCACCGCGCGCCGGCGCGCCGGAAGTTCCGGAGCGGGTCTCGACCCGGACCACCGCGGGCCCGACGCGCTCGGTCACGCCAATGACAGCGTTTGAATAGGCGTCCAGCAGAAGCTGGTCGCCGTCGGGCGTCGCCACAGGCGTGGCGCCTGAACCGAGGTCTCCCGAGCCGTGTTGAGTAAAATCCAGCATGTTCAATTCCTTCGGCCCGTTGAGATGGGGGTTCCCAGCCTCTCCCGCAAGAGTGCCGTTTTGGGCTATGGTGGGGCTGGGAACGCGACTCGGCTCGCGTGGCGGGCAGATTTTTGAATGATTACGGTTTCGGAAGAGCGCGCCGTCGATTTTGAAACCACGGCACGCATTGCGACCGAAGCGTTTGGACTGAAGGACGTCAGCTTCTCCGCGCCGCGGATGAAGTGGCTTTATGAGCGCGGCTTCGGTCAGGGCAGCGCCGTTGTGGCCGCCTACGACGACAGCAAAAAGATCGGCCAGATCGTCCTGCTTCACCAGAAGGTTTATCTCGACGGCGCGCCCGTGATCGCCACCCAGCTCATCGACCTCTTCATCCTGAAGGCCCACCGCTCGCCGGGACTGGTTCGCCGCCTGTACGAGGAAGTCGAGCGGCTGTGCGAGGCAAAACAGATTCGCGTCATCCTCACGCTCCCGAACGCGATCTCGGCTCCGCTCAACGCCCGGTTCCTCAAGTTGCGTCCGCTTCTTTCGTTGCCGGTTCGCGCAGGCGTCAGCCTCGGCTGGCCGCGCCGCAAACGCTTGAGATTTTCAGACCTGATCAAGACGCTTTCGAGAGATCAAGTGATCGAGCGGTTAGCCGGCTTTGTGACGCCGCTTGGCGAGAACGGGCTGCACTGGGACACCGCGACGCTGCTCGACCGCGCCAGCGATCCGACCCGTGACTATGCGATCCACGCGACCTCCGATCTCTTGTTGGTCTCGTCCTCGCGAAGGACACGCGGCATCAGTCACGTGCTGCTGTGCGGCTTCTTCGCGCGGCCGGGCGCTACCGTCGTCTCAGGCGACATTCGCACACTGATCGACGCGGCCTGTCGTCTTTGGAAGCATCACGTCTTCGTTTACGCCGGTCTCAACAACAGCCTGCCATATCTGCCCGGCTTTGCCCTGCCGGAACGGCTGCGGCCGCCGATATTGGTACAATTTCGCGATTTCGCCTCGCCTGAGGTCTCACCGCGCCTGGATCGATTTCAACTGATCGATTCCGATTTTATCTGAAGCAAGAGTGCGGAGCATGCGCTACTGCACGCCGAGACGCGCGAACAGCAATTCCGTCTGTTGCGCCAAGGCCGCCGCATCGGCCTGATGCACGACCTGACCCGTCTCCAGAACATACACACGATCAGCCACGTCGAGGGCGCTGTAGAGATTCTGCTCAACGAGAAGGATCGAAAGCCCCTCCGCTTTGAGATCGCGCACGATCCCTTCCAGATGCTGCACCATGACAGGCGCAAGCCCTTCAGAAGGCTCGTCCATCAGGATGAGCTGTGGATCGATCATCAGCGCGCGGCCGACCGCCAGCATGCCGCGTTCGCCGCCGGACAATTGCCCGCCGCGATGGTGACGCCGCTCGGCCAAACGCGGAAAAAGCCCGAACACACGCTCCAGCGTCCACCCGGTCTTGGCGCGTGCGCCTTTCAGCATCGTCAGATGCTCGGTCACGGTCAGTGACGGAAACAGCCGCCGGCCCTGCGGCACGATCGCGATCTTGCGCGCGGCAATATCGTGCGGCCGCAAGCCGATCAGACTTTCGCCACGCCAGGTGATCGAACCGGATCGAACCTGCGGCGGCGTAAGCCCCATGATGGAGCGGATCAGCGTGGTCTTGCCCATACCGTTACGGCCGAGCACGGCGACGATCTCGCCGGGCGCGACATCGAGCGAGACGCCGCGGACCACCAGCGCCTCACCATAACCGCTGTGCAGGTCACGGACTTCAAGCATGACGTGGCCGCCCCAGATAGACTTCCTGCACTTGTTTATTCCGCCTGATATCGTCGGGCGCCTCTTCCACCAGTACGCGGCCCTCGAACATGCAGGTGACGCGATCGACGAGGCCGAGCGCCAGATCCATATCGTGTTCGATCAGAACGACCGTGATATCCCGCCCCAGTGAGCGGATGATCTCGGCAACCATTGACCGCTCCGAGGGCGACAGCCCGGCGGCCGGCTCATCGAGCAGCAAAAGCCGAGGCGAAGTGACGAGCGACAGCGCGATTTCGAGCTGGCGCTGCTCGCCGTAGGACAAATCCTTCACGATGACATCCGCGCGGCCCGCGATCCGCACCGCTTCGAGCGCGGCTGCGATTTGCGGCCCTTCGACAGCATCGACGTCGGGCGTACCGAACAGCGAGAACTTGCGCGACGACCTCCCGCGCAGCGCCAGCACCATGTTGTCGCGCACGGAGAGCCGCGGAAACAGGTTGGTTATCTGGAAAGTGCGGGACACCCCAAGCCGGGCGCGCCGATGCGGCGGCAGGCGGGTGATATCGTGGCCGTCGAACGCGATCCGCCCCGCCGTCGGCGGCAGGGCGCCGGCGATGGCGTTGAACAGCGTGGTCTTGCCGGCCCCGTTGGGTCCGATGATGGCGCGGCGCTGACCTCGCGGCACGGTCAGGCTGACGCCATCGACCGCGCGAAGCGCGTCGAACGCAACGACCACATCGGAAAGCGT
>DATHPL010000540.1:0-1667 GCA_035483915.1 Bradyrhizobium sp. | reverse complement strand
CCTCGACAAAGGAGACGGGCTTGCCCTCCTGCTTCATCGACATCATGACGTTGAGGCCGGAGGTGCGGAAATCCGCAATCGCCGTCTGCACCGCAGGCTCGACGACATCGACCACGCCGCCCCATTTGCGCTGCGGATTATCCCATCCGAAGCCGAGATCGCCCATCAACTCGGAAAGCTGCTTCAGCTTTTGCAGGTTCTGCGGCTGGTCTTCTTCGGCGAATTCGACGATCAGAAGCGCATCGGGATCGCCCTTGACGGTCGTCTCGATCACCGGGCGGAACATCGCGATGTCACGCCCGAGCGCAATCATGGTGCGATCGACCAGCTCGACGGCGATCGGCCGCAGCTTCACCAGATGCTGGGCCGCGTCCATCGCCTCATAGAAGCTGCCGAAGTGGCAGACGCCGAGCACCTTGTTCCTGATGACCGGCCACAGCTTCAGCTCGACTTTTGTGGTGAAGGCGAGTGTGCCTTCCGAGCCGACCAGAAGATGCGCCATGTTGTTGGGCACATTGCGCGGCACCAGCGCGTCGATGTTATAGCCGCCGACGCGGCGCTGAACTTTTGGGAATTTGTCGGCGATTTCATCGGCCTCGCGGCTGCCTAACGCCAGCATGTCGCGGAACAGCAGCGATGTCTTTTCGTCCGACGCGGGCTGATCGCGCGATACCTCGCCGAAATGCATCAGCGTGCCGTCGGCGAGCGCGGCATCCAGCGACAGCGTGTTGTCGCGCATGGTGCCGTAGCGCAAAGAACGCCCGCCGCAGGAGTTGTTGCCCGCCATGCCGCCAATGGTGGCGCGCGAGGCGGTCGAGACATCGACCGGAAACCACAGGCCGTGTTTTTTCAACTGCCGGTTCAAATCGTCGAGCACGATGCCGGGTTCGACCACGCAAGTCTTGTTCTCGACGTCGAGCGACAGCAGGCGGTTGAGGTGCTTGGAGAGATCGATGACGATGCCGTCATTGATGGTCTGGCCGCATTGCGAGGTGCCGCCGCCGCGCGGCGTCACCTTGCGTCCGGCGTCGCGGGTGATTGCCAGCGCCCGCAGCGCCTCGTCGATCGTCCGGGGGACCACCACGCCCGCCGGCACGATCTGGTAGAACGAGGCATCGGTCGCGTAGCGGCCGCGGCTGAAGGAATCGAACAGGACGTCGCCCGTGATCTCGCGCGACAGCCTGTCCTTCAATTGCGCTGTACCCGTCTCCGTCATCTCATCTCCGGTCGGGCTCGCTGGGTTTCACCTCGCCCCGCTTGCGGGGAGAGGTCGATCGCGTAAGCGATCGGGTGAGGGGGAATCTCCGCGAGCGCGCCCTGTGGAGATTCCCCCTCACCCCAACCCTCTCCCCGCAAGCGGGGCGAGGGAGCGCGTCTAACGCGCGGTTGGCATTAGCCAAAATCCAATCCACTACACCCACTCTTTAATTTGAATGCAAAATTAGGCCTACCGCCCCCGGTGCAAAGGCGATCAGGCCGGCTCCGAGGCCGCGGCCACGTCCCCCGTCTTGAGGTACTCAACCGCCGCGGTCCGCTTGTTGCGCAGGTGCTTGAACAGGATGTCCGAGAGTTCGTTGCCGGCGCGGCGGCGCAACGCTTCCAGGATCGTCTCGTGCTCGCGCATGGCCTCGCCCCAGCGCTCGCGCTTGCGGGCGAAATTGGCGGAA
>DATHPL010000539.1:0-3590 GCA_035483915.1 Bradyrhizobium sp. | reverse complement strand
GAGATTGTGCGTCACCTGCTTGACCATCGCGGCATAGGCTGACGGCAAGGGCGGCGCTTCGCCGTCCATGTGATAGGGAATGCCAAGGCCGCCGCCGAAATCGACATGCGAAATGGTGTGGCCGTCGGCGCGCAGCGTCTGGACGAACTCGGCGAGCAGGCGAAAGGCGGCCTCTAACGGCACCAGATCCGTGATCTGGCTGCCGATATGCATGTCGACGCCGGTCACGCGAATGCCCGGAAGCTTGGCCGCCCGCGCATAGACGGCGCGCGCCTGCGCCAACGGAATGCCGAACTTGTTCTCGGACTTGCCGGTCGAGATTTTCGCATGCGAGCCGGAATCGACATCCGGATTGACGCGGACCGAAATCCGCGCCGTCTTGCCCTGCTCGCTTGCGAGAGCCGACAGCAATTCCAGTTCGGGTTCGGACTCGACGTTGAGGCAGAGGATGTCGGCGGCAAGCGCGGCGCGGATTTCGGCTTCGGTCTTGCCGACGCCGGAAAACACGATTCGCTCCGGCGGAATCCCGGCGGCCAGCGCGCGCTTCAACTCGCCGCCCGAGACCACGTCGGCGCCGGCGCCGAGTTTGGCAAGCGTGCGCAGCACGGACTGGTTGGAGTTCGCCTTCATGGCGTAACAGACGAGCGCCTTCTCACCGGCGAAGGCCTCGGCGAATACCCGATAGTGGCGCTCCAGTGTCGCGGTCGAATAGCAATAGAACGGCGTGCCGACCGCGTCTGCGAGTTCCACCAGACTAACCGCCTCGGCGTGGAGCACGCCGTTGCGATAATCGAAGTGATTCATGACCAGCTTTTCCGGTTGTACCCAGCGGTGGTGAGCATCACGTCCGCCGCACCAAGCCTAGTTGCTACCAAGCCTAGTCGCTATTGAGAAGCGGATCGAGGGTGAACGGCCGTTTCGGACCTTTGCCGGCGACGGGCAACTGATCGCTGCCGTAGTTCGGATTGAACAGGCTCGGCTTGCTCGCATCAGCGGTTGCCGTGGGATCGGGCTGCACCGCGGCCGCCGGCGGCTGTCCCGAGGCGGTCGGCGGCAGATCGAGCGGGCCCTTGCGGCCGCAACCGGAAAGCGCCAGCGCAGCGGTCCCCAACAGGATGAGGGCCCATCGTTGATGATTTCGGCTGATGTCGCGAGTCACGTCAAAGTCCTCAATGCGGGCCGCACCATACAAAGATTGATCTGTTCTGGCGAGTGGCGAATTTCCGCAAATCAATCGGCGCTCAGCCTAACTTTCGCTCTTTTTCCAGCCGTTTGAGCCACGCTTTGGCCTGCGCCGCCACATTCTTCGGCGCGGTTCCGCCAAAACTTGTCCGGCTTTTGACGGAGGCCTCAACCGACAACACCGAAAGCGCATCCTTGGTGATTTTCGGCTCGATCGCCTGCATCGCCTTCAACGGCATTTCATGCAAGGCGACGCCATCGCTGGCTGCCTTGGCCACGATTCGCCCGGTGACATGGTGGGCGTCGCGGAACGGCATTTTCAGTGTCCGCACCAGCCAATCCGCAAGATCGGTCGCCGTGGCATAACCGTCGCCGGCCGCGAGCCTCATGCGCGCCTTGTCCGGCGCCATGTCGAGCACCATGCCCGTCATCGCCCGGACCGCCAGCGACAGTGCGCCGAACGCCTCCATCGCCCCCTGCTTGTCTTCCTGCATGTCCTTTTGATAGGCGAGCGGCAGGCCCTTCATGACGATCAACATCGCGTTGAGCGCACCGATCACGCGGCCGGTTTTGGCGCGCACCAGTTCGGCCGCGTCCGGATTGCGCTTCTGCGGCATGATCGAGGAGCCGGTGGTGAACTTGTCGGAAAGCCGCACCAGCCCCACCAGCGGCGAAGTCCAGATCACGATCTCCTCGGCAAAGCGCGACAGATGCACCGCGGCGATCGAGGCCGCCGACAGCGTTTCGATGACGAAGTCGCGATCGGATACCGCATCGAGCGAATTGGCCATCGGCCGGTCGAAGCCAAGCGCCTTTGCGGTTGCCGCCCGATCGATCGGAAACGAGGTGCCGGCGAGCGCCGCCGCACCCAGCGGCGATTCGTTGAGACGCCTGCGCGCGTCCGCGAACCGGCCGCGATCACGCGCCGCCATCTCGACATAAGCCAGCAGATGATGCCCGAAGGTGACGGGCTGGGCGGTTTGCAGATGGGTAAAGCCCGGCATCACGGTTGCGGCGTGCTCCAGCGCGCGCTCGGCCAGCGCCTGCTGAAACAAGGCAAACGCGGCGTCGGTCTCGTCGATGGTGTCGCGGACGAACAGGCGAAAATCGGTTGCCACCTGATCGTTGCGCGACCGCGCGGTATGCAACCGGCCGGCGGCAGGGCCGATCAGTTCGCCAAGCCGGCTCTCGACGTTCATATGGATATCTTCGAGCGCGCGCTTGAAATCGAACGATCCCTCGCCGATTTCTGACAAAATCGTGTCTAGACCCCTAGCGATATTTTTCGCATCGTTTGCGGTGATAATGCCTTGCGCGGACAGCATCGCGGCATGGGCCTTGGACGCGGCGATATCCTGGGCAAAAAGGTGACGATCGACGTCGATGGAGACGTTGATTTCCTCCATGATCGCGTCAGGACGCTCGGTGAACCGGCCGCCCCACATCTTGTTGCTCATGACCATCTACTCATATTCGCCGCACCCGAAGCTTGTTGCGCAAAAGCTATCGCGGGTGCCATCGGAGCCCCCAAATAGCCGTATCTGAACCAGGATGACAAACGATATGCCCGAAAGCCCACAGCCAGCGCCAGCCCCGACGCGCCGGATCCCCTATGTGATCGGAGCGGTGCTGATCGGCGCTGCGATCGGATTTACCGGAGTCTACGGGCTCGGCGGGCTCAAGCGCAGCGCATCAGGCGATTCGGCCTGCGCGCCAGCGGTTAACCTTTCGAAGAAGATCGCGCCGCTCGCCCATGGCGAGGTCGCCGCGCTGACCATGGCAACCGCCCCGCTGCGGCTGCCCGATCTCACCTTTGACGATGCGGACGGCAAGCCGAAAAAGCTTTCCGACTGGCGTGGCCGCACCGTGCTGGTGAACCTGTGGGCGACCTGGTGCGTGCCCTGCCGCAAGGAAATGCCGGCGCTCGACCGCCTTCAGACCAAGCTTGGGGGTAAGGATTTCGAGGTGGTAGCGATCAATATCGATACCCGCGACCCGGCAAAGCCGAAGAACTTCCTGAAAGAGGCGAAACTGTCCCGGCTCGGCTACTTTAGCGATGAGAAAGCCAAGGTTTTTCAAGATCTTAAAGCCATAGGCCGGGCATTGGGCATGCCGACCTCGGTGCTTGTCGATGGCCAGGGCTGCGAGATCGCGACCATTGCGGGACCCGCCGAATGGGATAGCGAGGACGCTGTCAAACTGATCACGGCGGCAACGGCGACAGGGTCTTAGCGCGTCCCGCGCCGGCGCCGCGATCCTGACGCTTACGCCTCGTCGGCGACGATATTGCGCAACAGCCCGATTCGATCGATTTCGACCTCGACCACGTCGCCCGCCTTCATCCACAGAGGCGGGGTGCGGCGGGAGCCGACGCCACCCGGCGTGCCCGTCACAATCACGTCGCCCGG
>DATHPL010000538.1:0-3008 GCA_035483915.1 Bradyrhizobium sp. | reverse complement strand
CTTTACGTGCGCTCGCATTACGATGGCATGACCCTGACGTTGCCGGATGCACCGCAGCCGAACGAGATTGCGATCATCGCGGTCTACGCCACGCGCGGCCGGCCGAACCAACGCGTGGGCGGCTTGTCGGCGTCTGACATCGAGGGTCAGGACGGATTGGTTTAAGGACTATTGGCGCTCGATAACGAGAACCACGAAGCGGAGCACAACATGACGGTTGCCAAGACAGGTGCAGAGCACATTGCCTCGCTGCGGGACGGGCGCACAGTCTATATCGACGGCGCCCTTGTCGAGGACGTCACCACGCATCCAGCATTCAGGAATGCGGTGCAGTCTTCGGCCTCGCTTTATGATTTTCAGGCAAAGCCGGAAAATATCGAGCTCCTGACGTTTATGCCGGAAGGCTCCAACCGCCGCGTCAACCGCGCCTGGCAGATGCCGAAGAGCTATGAGGAAATGGTGACGCGCCGAAAAGCGTTGCAAGCCTGGGCGCGGGTGCATTACGGCTTTATGGGCCGCTCGCCGGACCACGTCGCTTCGGCCCTGATCGGTCAGCGAATGGGCATCGAGGTGTTCCGCAAGCACGGTCCACAGCGCGCCAAGGCGCTGGAAGATTATGTCGACTATGCCACCAAGAGCGATCTGTTCCTCACCTACGTGATCATCAACCCGCAGGCCGAGCGCGCCAAGAACTGGGGCGATCAGACCCAGGACCTCGTCGCCCGCATTGTCGACGAAGACTCCACCGGCATCACCATCCGTGGCGCTAAGATGCTCGGCACTTCCTCGATCATGGCCAATGAAGTGCTGGTCGCCAATCTGCAGCCGCTAAAAGCGGGCGAGGAAGACCTGGCTTTTTCCTGCGCGCTGCCGATGAACGCGAAGGGCATCCGCGTGCTGTCGCGCAAGTCCTATGAGGCGTCGGCGGTGTCGGTATTCGACAATCCGATCTCGTCGCGCTTCGACGAAAACGATGCGCTGATCTATTTCGACGACGTCAAGGTGCCGTGGGACCGTCTGTTCGTCTACCGCGACACCGATGTGTGCCGCCAGCAGTTCCACGAGACCTGGGGCCATTCCTACCAGAACTACCAGGCGCAGATCCGCCTGTCGGTGAAAATCCGTTTCCTTGCGGGTCTTGCGCGCCGGCTGACCGAGGCCATCGGCACCACCAATATTCCCTCCGTCAGCGAGAAGCTTGGCTATATGGCGGCGCAGGCCAGCATGGTGGAGGCGATGTTGTCGGGCATGGAGGCGAGCGGCTCCAAGGCCGGCGAGTACTGGGTGCCGAACAAGCATTTCATGTATTCGGCGCAGGTGCTGACGCAGGACCTCTATCCGCAGTTCATCAATGCGATCCGCGATCTTTCCGGCGGCGCCCTGATCATGCTGCCGTCCTCGATCAAGGACTTCAACGATCCGCTGGTCAACAAGATCATCCAAACGACGCAAAGGGCCGCGAATCTCGAGCCGGAAGACAAGGTGAAATTCCTGAAAGCCTGCTGGGATGCCGTCGGCTCCGAGTTCGGCTCACGTCACCAGCAATACGAGATGTTCTATGCTGGCGCGCGTTTCGTCACCGCGGGCCACAGCTTCCGCACCTATGACTGGAACGGCGCGACCGCGCTGGTCGAAAATCTTCTGGCCTCGTATTCGCTGAGTGACGAGCAAGGCGGGGTGAAACACTAGGCGGGAAGGCGAGCATGAAAGTCGCGATTACCAATCTCGGCACCATCATTTCCGGTAACTGGCGTTTGCCGTTCGTCAAAGGCGACACCGTCATTGCCCATGATGGAAACATTACCCATGTCGGCACCGCAAGCGCGTCCGAGGTCGAGGCCTGCGACGTCGTGATCGATGCCGGCGGCATGACCGCGATCCCGGGCCTGATCGATTCCCATGTTCACATCACTTTTGGCGACTACACGCCGCGCCAGCGCACGGTCGGTTATCTCGAAAGCTATCTGCATGGTGGCGTGACCACGTCGATCTCGGCTTCCGAAGTGCATGTGCCCGGCCGGCCGCGCGATCCTGAAGGCGTCAAGGCGCTGGCGCTGGCGGCGCAGCGCTGCTTCGCGGACTATCGTCCCGGCGGCATGCGCGTGATCGCGGGCTCTGTCATTCTCGAGCCCGGCCTAAAGGACGAAGACTTCGCGGAGCTTGCCGGCAAAGGAGTCGGCCTTGCCAAGGCCGGGTTCGGCGCGGTGAAGACCGCCTACGATTACGTGCCGCTGGTCGCTGCGGCAAAGGCGGCGGGCATGATCACGACCTGCCACACTGGTGGCTCCTCGATCCCCGGCTCCGGCGCGATCACCGGCGATCATCTGTTGAAGATGCATCCGCACGTCTCGTTCCACATCAACGGCGGACCGACCGCGATGCCGGATCGCGACTTCGAGCGCGTGATCCGCGAAAGCGAGATGGCGCTTCAGGTCTGCACGGCCGGCAATCTGCGCACGACGCTTCTATGCGGGAAACTCGCGCTCGAACTTGATGCGTTCGATCGTTTCATCATCGCCACCGACACGCCGACCGGCAGCGGCATCATGCCGCTCGGCATTCTCTACACGATGGCGCATCTGGCGGGCTTGACCGCGATGACGCCGGAGCAGGCGATCTGCGCGGCGAGCGGCAACAATGCGCGCGTCTACCGGCTCGACAGCGGCTTGTTGAAGACGGGCCACGCCGCCGACATCGTGCTCTTGGATGCGCCTGATGGCGGCACCCAAGACAATGCGCTCGATGCGATCCGCCACGGCGATATCGCGGCGATCGGCGCCGTCGTTACCGCAGGCATCCCTCGCTTTGTCGGCCGCAGCCGCAATACGCCGGCCACCACGCGGAAAGCGCGGGTTGCGAAATCATCGGTGATGCAGGATTTTGCAGCAGTGGCGCATTGAAGGACTGTGCTGTTATTGCAGCCCTATCCACCCGTCATGCGCGGGCATCGACCCGCGCATCCATCTTATAAAAAAGCGATGGATTGCCGGGTCAAGCCCGGCAATGAC
>DATHPL010000537.1:0-1515 GCA_035483915.1 Bradyrhizobium sp. | reverse complement strand
ACCGCCCGCGTCATCGTCGATTACTTCAAGCATTTTGATGACCAGATCAAACTGGCGACCGGAAACGTCGTCGACCTGAAGATCGTGCTCGCTTTGGGCATTGCCGGTTTCACCATTTTCGAGGTCGGCGCCAGCGCCGCCACGCCCGTCTGGGTCACGATTTCGATCTTTGCGCTTAATCACATGATCCAGGCCGGCATGGCCGAGGCCGCCGCGCGCGCGGCGCAAAACTCTGAAGAAGATTCGGAAGAAGAAGAGGAGATTCTCGCACCGGCCTGATCGCACTTCGTTTTCTGGATTCAAAAAAGCCGGCCGCGAGATCACAACTCCATGGAATGTTCGATCCGACATTTGATGCGGGGCCGCGCCAGGCTTCATATTCCGGCGCTTCGCAATCGCCGCCTCGGCGAGCAACTTCTTTCCTGGCTGGAGGCGCAACCCGGCATCCGCAGCGCGCGGATCAATTTCGATTGCGCCAGCCTGGTGATGGAATACGACCCGGCGCATGAGCCATTTCTCATGGCGCTGCTCGAGCGTTTCAAGGGCGCAAGCCTTGGGGATATCAAGGCGCTCTGCGCCCAGGCAAACCCGGACGACGCGCCAAAGAAATCCGTGTTGCAGCAGGTCTCGAAGGACGCGCCGCTGGCGTTGCCGACGATCTCGCTGCTGATGGCGTTTTCCGCCAATCCGGTCGTGATGGCGGTCAACGTGCCCTTGATGCTGTGGAACGCGATCCCGATCGCCAAGCGCGCCTGGAAGGTGTGGTCCAACGAGAGCCGGCTCAATATCGACGTGCTCGACACGCTCGCGATCTCAGCCTCGATGTTGCAGGGCAATCCGATGGCCGGCTGCATCGTGACCTGGCTGATCAAGCTCGGCGACTGGATCCGTGACCTGACCGCGGCAGGCCAGAAGCGCGCGATCTCTGAACTGCTGGAATTCCAGACCAAGACCGCCTGGCTGTTGCGCGATGGCGAGGTCATCTCGATTCCGGCGACCGAATTGAAGGTCGATGACCTCGTCATCGTCTATCCCGGCGAGATGATCCCGGTCGATGGCGAGATCATCGACGGCCATGCCACCATCGACCAGAAGACCATCACCGGCGAGGGCCTGCCCGTCAGCCGCGGCAAGGGCGAAGCGGCTTTTGCGGCGACCGTGATCCGCGAGGGCCAGATCACGGTGCGTGCGCTGCGCGTTGGCACCGCAACCACCGCCGGTCAAATCGTTCGCCTGGTCGAAAGCGCGCCGATCGGCGACACCCGCATGCAGAACCACGCCGAGCGCTTTGCCGACCGTCTGGTGACGCCGACACTGGCGCTCGCCGCCGGCACCGCGGCGGTGACCGGCGATTTCAACCGTTTCCTGTCGCTGGTGATCGTCGACTTCGGAACCGGCATCCGCGTCGCTGCACCGACGTCGGTGCTGGCGTCGATGACGCACGCCGCGCGCGCCGGCATGATCATCAAGAGCGGCGGCCATATGGAGCGCCTCGCTGATATCGATACCGTCGTG
>DATHPL010000536.1:0-5114 GCA_035483915.1 Bradyrhizobium sp. | reverse complement strand
TCGCCCGTTGCGGGTCTCGGTATCGAGGCGATTGACGAGGTCGACCACGTTGTAGAAGCGGCCACGGGCGCCGGATCGGATGCAGCTCCGCGCGATAGCGATGGCCAGATGGGTCTTGCCGGTACCCGTTCCGCCGACCAGCACGACGTTGCGTTGCTGGGCGATGAGGCCGCCGCCAGCGAGATCATTGACAAGCGTCTGGTTGATCGGCGTGCCGTCGAACTGGAAGTCGGCGATATCCTTGGCAAGTGGCAGCTTGGCGATGGTGAGCTGGTACTTAATTGACCGGGCCTGCTTCTCGTTGATCTCGGCGGAGAGCAGGTCGCCGACGATACGCTGAGGTTCGTGCTGGCGTTTGACGGCGGTCGCCATGATCTCGTCGAAGGCGGCTTTCATGCCGTAGAGCTTGAGTTCGCCCATGAGATCGAAGATTTGGGTTCGTTCCATCAGTTGGTCCTCCGGAGGTTGTCGTAACGGGCACAATCGGCGATCGGCGATCGGCGCATGGCGCAGCGTCAGTGCGGCGGGCGTCATGATGTTGGCCCGTGGGGCGGGTTCGCGTTGCCGGGCCAGGATGTTGAGCACGACATCGGCGGAATGGACGCCGTGACCGAGCGCTTCGGCACAGGCGGCTTCGACCGCCGGCAGACCATCGGTCAGCACGGCGTTGAGGATGTCGACCATCTGCCGATTGCCATCGTCGGTGCTGGCGAGCTTGCGCCGGATCCGCTCGATCGCTGCCGGCAGCACCCGGTCCTTGAAGGGGGCTCCATTGCGCAAGGCGCCGGGTTTGCGCGATGGCGGATCACCGCCATCATGGCGAAGGCGAACATCACCAGGGAAACGTGGCGATGCCACCCATGCCAGGATCTGCTTATGCTGCGGTCTCTTTCAAATGGCTGACGGCGCGCCGGTTCATGGTCGATGAACGGGTGATCAAGGTGCCGGGAATACGGCGCGTTGTCGGTTCGGATCGCGCGCTGCGCTCTCCCGTGAGCCCAAGTATCTCCATGGCGGTTTGCGCCATTTCACGAACCGGCTGCCGGATGGTGGTCAACCCGTAGCTCGGCAGCGCGGCCATGGGCACATCGTCATAACCGATGATGGATACATCTCCGGGGATGCTTAAGCCGATTTCTCGTGCCGCGTCCATGCCCCCGAAAGCCATCACGTCGCTGGCGAAGAAAAGAGCATCGGGACGCGACGCCTGCCGCAAGAGCCGCTTGGCAGCGGCATATCCGGCCTCATAGCTGAATTCGCCGCCATCTTCCTGCAGGCAAGATGTTATCTTCAGCTGTTTGAGGCGGGTCAGAAAACCCGAACGTCTGTCCCGATTGGTCGTGGCGTCCCGCTGCGCGGAGATGAACGCAAGACGCTCATGGCCGGTGGCGACGAGGTAGTCCGCAACTTGCCGTCCCCCGCCGACGTTGTCGCTCGATACCGCATGGATATTGAGACCCGGCACATAACGATTGAACGAGACCACGGGCGTGTCGCGCGCCGCGCAAATGCGGGCCATGGCCGATGAGATCGTCGCCGAGGTCAGGATGATGGCGTCCACCTGGTATTGCAGCAGGTTTGGCATGATGTCATCGACCTTCTGCCCGGCCGACGAAACGAACAGCAAGGTCTGAAATCCCCCCGCCTGAACCTGTTGGACGAGTTCATCCAGCACCACTGGGTAAAACGGGTCGACCAGATTAGCCATCACGATCGCGACCATGTTGGTTCGCCGGGTAATGAGACTGCGTGCGATGACGTTCGGCTGATAGCCGAGCTTGTTGGCCGCTTTGATGACGCGAAGTTTCATTTCCTCCGAAATGCTTGCGGTCATCGAAAAGGCGCGCGAAATCGTCGATTGCGAAACGCCGAGCGTACGGGCGACATCCTGGGCCGTCACTTGGGCGCCGGTTTTCGGGATTGCTCGTTTAGCCATCGGCTTATGGGCCTCACAAAGAAGTTCTGTCGTCAGGTTCAAATACTATAGGGTGCAACCGGCTGGTTCGTTTGCTCAAAACTTTAGCAATTGAGCCTTGCATACGCATGCAATTTGATCTTGCACCGCAAGCACTCTCATCTCAACGTCGGCGGTTAAGGACGCCGCAGGAAAAAAGGCCTGCTCGCGATGGAAATGATACCGGATACTTCTGCAATGATCGACGTAAAACAGTTTTGGCAGGCGATCGGCCAGCGCGCGACCGGAAGCACGATCGTGACCGCGCGCGCGGATAGCGGGCCCGCCGGTTTGCTGGGCCTGTCAGCGACGCATCTTTGCGCGGATCCGCCGACCATGATGGTCTCGGTCGACAAGCGCACCTCCGCATTGCCAACAATCCTTCAGGCCCGGCATTTCGCCCTCAACTATCTCTCCTCGGCACAGTGGGAGCTTGCGGATATTTTTGGCGGGAAATCTGATCTGAAAGGGGCCGACCGCTTTGCGACGTCCTCCTGGGGCAGCTTGGTGACAGGCGCACCGACCCTTGCCGATGCGGTCGGCGTTATCGATTGCGAACTGGTCGAAACCATCGAAAAGTATAACGTCGTCATCATCCTCGGGCGGGTCGTGGCGACCTCCAGCAATCCCGATGCATCACCCCTGGTGCACTTCCGGGGCGGCTATATGCCATGATCGACGGCGCACTGTTTAAACGCGGGATGCGGCGGCTTGCCGCCGGCGTTTCCATCGTCACCACGCTCGACGAGGACGTGCCGCATGGGCTGGTGGCGACGTCGGTTAGTTCCGTCTGCGCCGAGCCGGAGCCGACGCTGCTCGTTTGCGTCAACCGCAATTCGAGCATTCACGACGTCATCCATCGCAGAAAGATCTTCTGCGCCAATGTTCTCAGTGCCGACGATGTCGAGCTGGCCCAGCGCTTCAGCGTACCGGAACTCCGCGCCAGCCGTTTCGAGCATGGTTCCTGGGTTTCGTTGACGACCGGGGCGCCGGCGCTCGCCAGCGCGCTGGCGAGTTTCGATTGCGAGGTTACGCAGGTTGTTCCGGTTCATTCCCACACGATAATTGTGGGCGTGGTTCGCGAGCTCAAGGTATGGCAAAGTGAGATCGACGCGCTCTTGTATCTCGATGGGCAATATCAGGTACGTTCACCAAACGCCGCGTGAACGAAGCGCGATCGCCTCATTCCGCCAGATTATCGCGCAAGGTTTTCCCCTCATAGGTCTTCCGGTAACGTCCGCGACGCTTTAGTTCCGGGACCAACTGGTCGACGATGTTCAGCATGATCGCCCGCGGTGATCCCGGTGCGATCGAGAGCATGAACCCGCCGCGGCTGCCGGTCGCCTCGAACATTTCCTCCATCTGGTCCGCCAGCTTGCTGGCGGTACCGGCGAACGTGATGTTGTAGCCGGTCGATGCGCGAAGAGCGTATTGGAAGAATTCGTCACGCTCGATCTCGGCCGTTTCACCATGCTGCTTCGCGAGCAGGCTGACGAAGCCGACCGGGGAGGCGTTGGCGGCAACGATGCGTTCGTTCAGCTCTTTCAGCGAAAACTTTGGCGGAAGCTGCGACATGTCGTAGCCGGTATTGTGCGACAGCCACGCGCCGACCGCGCCGAGCGGGACATCGGCGATCATGGTTTCGCGAAGCGCCTGCGCCTCGGCTTCGGTTTCGCCGACGATCGCCCGGCTCGACCAGAGGATTCCGACCTTCTGCGGGTCGCGGGCCTCCGCGACCAGCGCCTTGTCGAGATCGCTGCGTTGCTGCTGCATCAGCGGAATGCTTTTGGTGAGGCCAAAAACATGATCGGCGACGTGGGCGGCCGCTCGTGTCCCTCGCGGAGAACCGCCCGCCTGGATAATCACGGGATGAACCTGGGGCGAGGGCACGACGCTCAACGGTCCCTTGACTTTGAAGAACTTGCCGGCGTGATTGATCGCCTTCACTTTGGTCGGATCGGCGACCATGCCGGTCTTGCGATCCCAGACAAAGGCATCCGGCGCGACGCTGTCCCACAGCCGATGGCAGACGTCGATGAATTCCTCCAGACGCTCGTAGCGTTCGTTGTGATCGACCAGCTCGTCATAGCCGTAATTCGCATAGTCGGCCTTGCGCTGCGAGGTGATCACGTTAAAGGCGATACGGCCGTTTGTGATGTGGTCAAGCGAGTTGAGCAGACGCGCCGTATAGAACGGATGCATGAAGGTTGAGGCGTAAGTCAGTCCGAAACCGAGATGATGGGTAACGCGTGACATCGCCGCAATCCAGGGGCTCATTTCGAAACGAGGCCATGCGACACCGTAGCTGACGGCATCTTCGATCGAATCCTGCCAGGTCGAGGGAATGCCGGTACTGTCGCCGAAGAAGATCATGTCGAGCCCGCCCCGTTCGGCGACGCGGGCGACCTCTTCGAACATGCCGATATTGGGATGATGCTGGTCGAGCCAGGAGCCGGGCATGCGCCATTGCGTCTCGACATGGGTCCAGGAAAAGTCGAAGGCGAGGTGAATTCTCTTTTTCATATGATGGCTCCAACCGGCGCGACCCGAAACACGGCAGCAGGTGCTCCTTGCATGCTTGATGCCAAACGGCGGCGAAGGCCGCCCGCGAACCTCGGTATCGCCGTCACGTCCGCAAAAGTATCTGATTTTGTTGAATACGTATGCAAAGGCCTTATGTGCGGCATTTTTTCATCTCCCGAACGCGCGCAGATACGGCTAAAGAGCTGCACAAAACATAGGCCAATTGCCTTTGCATTCGCATGCAATTTGATCTTGCCGCTTTTGCTGCGCGAGCGTTAGCTCGAAAGGGACAGAGAGCGCGCCGATGACAGCAGATCAATTTGTTCAGACCACGCTTGGCGGGCTAGCGATCGGCTGCATCTACAGTCTGATAGCGCTCGGAATCTCGATGATCATCCGCGCCACCGACATTCTTCACTTCGCCCAGGGCGAAATGTTGATGATCGGCTCGATGATGGGTCTATCAGCCTATTGGTTGCACGGCATGCCGTTTGTTCTGGTGCTGCTCGCCGGCACGGTCGGCGGCGGTCTCGTCTCGATGGCGATCGAATTCTTCATCTATCGCAGGCTGCGCCTGCGCCGGGTCTCCCTCATCAATATCATGATCGCGACGCTCGGCGTCTCGATTGTCCTGCAG
>DATHPL010000535.1:0-2632 GCA_035483915.1 Bradyrhizobium sp. | reverse complement strand
TTCTCGATCGCATCGGCCTTGTCGCTTTCGGCAAAGCGGGTGGTGATGCCTTGGCGCGGCAGAATATGGCCGAGGAGCGTATGCGAGGTACCGTAGAGTTGCGGCACGGAAACGATGTTGCCGCCGACGTCAGCGAGATTGACGATGGAAAAATGCAAAGCGGCCTGGCCGGTGGCGACCGCCAGCGCGCCGACGCCGCCTTCGAGCTCGGCAATGCGCTTTTCCAGAACTGCGGTTGTCGGGTTGGCGATGCGGCTGTAGCGATAACCTTCCGCTTCGAGGTTGAAGAGGGCTGCGCCATGGTCGGCGCTGTCAAACGCATAAGATGCCGTCTGATAGATGGGAACGGCGACCGACTTGGTGGCCGGATCGGGTTCGTAGCCAGCGTGAATGGCGATTGTCTCGCTGCGCATCAGTTACCTCTACGTTCTTCGCGTAATGCACTTCAGCGTGCCTTTTTCGCAGTCCAAGTTGTAAGATGTTGACCATCAAGCCTTCAATAATTCGCGCCAAGATTGATGAAATAACCCTAATGAACGTGCGTGCATCGATTAAAAGTCGGAACGATTTCGTCATGACTTCGTAACCATGTTTGGCCGCGCGTGACGACGCGAGCCGCGCAAGCGGATGTGCTCGACCACCCGCCGGTTCCAGGCCTTTCGCATGGAAAAGGAAATCCTTAGGAAGTTCGGACAATATTGGCGCTATCGTCCACGGTACCGCTGGTTGCGAGAGCACAGATGGCCATATCCGCCCCGACCGTGAAGCCGGTCGATTTTTCCGAGACCTTAACCTTCTTCGAAGGTGACTGGCATGCCGGCAATGTGCCGATCATGGGGCCTCGTACCCACGCCGCTTGGCTGGCTTCAACCGTGTTTGACGGCGCGCGCGCTTTCGAAGGCGTTACGCCCGATCTCGACCGGCATTGCGAGCGGGTCAACCGGTCCGCGACGAATTTCAAACTCAAGCCCGTTGTCGATACCGAAACCTGGCTGTCATTGGCGCGCGAAGGCATCGCGCGTTTCGACGCCAAGGCGGAACTTTACATACGGCCGATGTATTGGGCCCAGACCGGTAGCGGCGGCGGTGTTCTGTTCGATCCCGAAACGACGAACTGGTGCCTTTGTATCTACATCGCGCCGATGCCGCCGATCACGGGCTCAGCAATCACGCTCTCGCCGTTTCGCCGTCCGACGATGGAAAGCGCGCCGGTGGACTGCAAGGCGGGCTGTCTCTACCCGAACAATTCGCGGGCCCTGATTGAGGCGCAATCACGCGGCTTCAACAACTGCCTAATGCTCGATATGCTCGGTAACGTCGCCGAATTCGGCAATTCGAATGTGTTCATGGCAAAGCATGGCGTGGTCTATACGCCCGCGCCGAACGGAACATTCCTCAACGGCATCACGCGGCAGCGGGTGATCGGCCTGCTGCGCGCCGATGGCGTCACGGTCATCGAGACAGCGCTCAAGTATCAGGATTTTCTGGGCGCCGACGAAATCTTTTCCAGCGGCAACTTCGCCAAGGTCGCGCCGGTGATCCGGATCGACGATCGCTCATTGCAGCCGGGCCCGGTCTTTCAGCGCGCGCGAAAGCTGTACTGGGATTTCGCCCATAGCTAGTCGACAGGCATCTGGTTCGCGAACGCGCCGGATCTTGGCGACGACGTTTGGCTTAAAGGTCGAGCAATTCTCGCAAGGCGCCGGGCCACTTCGCGAGGTCGGTTCCGTGGGTATGGAACATCGCCACGGCGAGCCGGTCCATTCCGAACGCCACACAGCCGGTATGGGCCGGTGCGCCGCCGGCATCCTGGATATCCCAGGTCGTGCCGAAATGGTCGCGATGATAGTTGAAGCTCATGCAGGCCGTGGGCTGCTCCTCGGAGCGCAGCGGAACGAGCAGTTCGAATTTCAACGATTGCTGCTTCTGGCTGACCGCCTTCATCTGGCCGACACGGCCGAAGAAGGGGTCGCTCGCATAGTCGACCTTGAAGGTCAGGCCGAGGTCGCGGGCGATCGCTTGCGCCCGAACCATCCAGCGCTCACGAAAATCGGAGACATCTTCCGGGCTGCCGATGCAGACATATTCGCGCATCCGGAAGGACTGCAACCGGTCGAGATGGCGCGAGGGCTCGCGCCGGAAACAATCGGCCGCGACGTCGAAACGCAGGCCGCCTTGCGGCAGCCGGCCGCGGGCGGCGGCAATTGGATAGACCGGGTAGCACGCTGCCGGTGAAAGCACGAGATCGGCGGGCGAGAGCGAGGTGGTCCATTCGCCACCGGCATCGAAGCGGCTGACCGCGTCGTTGATCTCACGTTCGGTGCCGTGCATCCCGCAAACGCAGCCGAGCAGGTTGGGGAAACTCTTTAAATATCCCGATTTCTCCAGTTGCGCGCGGTTCATGACCGGCGGAAAGCGCATCACTTCGGTGCCCGCCTCGCGCTGCCCTGTGATCAGCGCGGCGAGGCGCTCGACGATATGCTCATAGAGTTCGGTCCGGGCGTAAACGCCGTCGGTGCCCATCTTGTGGAACAGCTTGTCGGCCAGGTGGTCGAGCGGATCGGTGGGCTGTGCGGCACTTTCGACCTTGTCGGCTCGGACGACGACGTTCATGTTCGACCTTCCCTGGTAT
>DATHPL010000534.1:0-7504 GCA_035483915.1 Bradyrhizobium sp. | reverse complement strand
GTCGTGGCCTTTGCCGCGCAAGGCGCAGGACGCGTGCTCTGGCCCGTCGTCGCCACCAGCGCGCGGATACTGATTGCGGCCGGCGGCGGCTGGATCGCGGTCAGCTATTTCGGCGCGGGCATGTTGGGGTTGGCCGCGATGATCACGGCATCCCTGATCGCCTACGCCGCCATCTGCACCGTCGTGATGCTGTCGGATTCCGTCTGGAAGCCCGAGCCGCGCTAAAAGCCATCGCCACTCTTCGCTGAGAATTCGCTGCATCAACAAAAAACGCGTCACGCTTTCATATCGGGAGGAAACAATGAAAACGGCTATCCGCTTCGGTCTTGTTGCGTTGTTCGTAGGTCTGATCGCTGCAGCACCCGCTCATGCACAATCGGCAAATCCGCCGGCGCCGACGCCGACCACAAAAATCCTCGCCATCGGGACGTTGAACCCCGGCGTCGATCCGGCCGCGGCGTTCACTATCCTGCCGACTGAAATGCGGGAGACGGCAAAGCTCTATCTGGATGGCAAGATCGACCAGTGGTACTCGCTCCAGGAGCGTCGCGGCGTGGTGTTCATACTAAATATGACCGATACCGCCGCCGCCCACGAGATGCTTGAAAAGCTGCCGTTAGGCCAAGCTCATCTGATGAGCTTCGAGTTGATTCCGCTAGGGCCGCTGAATCCGCTTCGGCAGTTGCTGCGACCGGCTGCGACCCCGCAATAGATAGCCGGAGCGCCCCTAGTGGTCCGATTCTAACATTCGCATCCCTTCTCAGCGGGCACTTTTGCGAATGTTAGAATCAAAGGACCACTAGCAAATATATGTTTCTAGTGGAGTTTAGGATTTGCCATTCGCTTGGCGAGCCCGCGGCTAGGTGGGTAGCGAATGTCAAATCCACTCCACTAGCCTCCGGTCTTTTCCGGCTTCTTCGGCCGTGGCGGCCCTTCGACCGGCGGCAACGACTTCACATAGTCGGCAATCGCCGCCTGATCGGTCTCCGGCAATTGCGAGGTGTTCCTGATCACGCGCACCATCGAACCGCCGGCGGAATCGCCGTCGGGCGTTTGCCCGCTCTTGAGAAAATAAGCGATGTCTTTATCGCTCCAGTTGCCGATTCCCTTTTGAGTGATATTGGGCACCCAGCCCTCGCCTTCCGGATTGGGTCCGCCGGCAAACCGCTGTGCGGCGATGATGCCGCCGAGGAAATTACGCGGAGAATGACACTCGGCGCAATGGCCGAGACCGTTGACGAGATAAGCGCCGCGATTCCATTGCGGCGAACGGCTCATGTCCGGCGCGAACGGCCGGCTGTCGAAAAACAGCAATTTCCAGATACCGACATTGCGGCGGATGTTGAACGGGAACGGCAGGTCGTGATCGCGCACCTTGCCGGACACAGGCGCAAGCGTCTTCAGATAGGCGTAGAGATCCCTGATATCCGCGACTCTCGCATGCGCGTAAGAGGTATACGGAAAGGCCGGAAAGTAATGCGTGCCACGGGGGGAAACCCCTTTGGTCACTGCGGTAATGAAATTGTCTTCGGTCCAGCCGCCAATCCCGTCAGCCTTGTCGGGCGAAATGTTCGGCGCATAGAACGTCCCGAACGGCGAGGGTATCGCGAGCCCGCCGCCGAGCTTGAGCCGATCGGGCTGGTTCGGAACAGCATGGCAGGAGGCGCAGCCGCCTGCGTTGAAAGCCACCAGACCGTTCGCAAGGTTCGGCGTGTACGCAGGACCGGTCACCGCATCGGCAAGGAAGGTCCGGGGTTCGGTGAGCCACCAGTAAACGCCAAGGCCGATAGCGGCGGTAATGATCGCACCAAAAACAATTCGTCGCCGCATCATCGATCCGTCATTTGAGGGGTTGCATCAATATAGGCATGGCGCGGTCTCGGCAGGTCCAAAATTTTCGCCGCCATGGCGGCCGGTTCCGGGAATAAAAATTGGAGTTCGGTTGTTGTCAGTTTAATACAATGATGTGGGACTATAATTCGCGCTACAGGGAGAGAAACATGACCAAAGCCATATTCGCTACGCTTGCGATTGCAACATCCGTCGTTTTTGCAGGCCCGGCCTTTGCCGAGAAATTCAAGGCAACCCTCGACGGCAAATCCGAAGTACCGGCAACGACCAGCACCGGCACCGGAACCGCCGACATCGATTACGATCCCGCGACCAAGAAACTCTCCTGGAAGCTGACCTATACCGGTCTGAGCGGCCCTGCGACGGCTGCCCATTTCCACGGCCCTGCGGCCGCTGGCGAGAATGCCAAGGTTTCGGTCGCCATTCCCGGTGCGACGTCGACCCCCGCCGAAGGCAGCGCCACGCTGACCGACGCGCAGGCCGCCGACCTCGAAGCCGGCAAGCTGTATGTCAACGTGCACACCGCGGCCAATCCGGGCGGCGAAATCCGCGGCCAGGTCACGAAGTAACCGGACACCAGCAAAGCCGCATTGCCATTAGGTGAAAGTTTTTTGGCAATGCTGCACTCGATAGCGAGTGAAAATTAGACCGGCAAAAACAAAAAGAGGCGAGCGCATCAAGCGCTCGCCTCTTTCATTTCGAAGAGCTCAGCCCTTCTTGATACGGAAGGTCTCGTGACAGTTGCCGCATTCCTTGCCGATTGCCGGTGCGGTTGCCTTCAACGTATCGAGATCGGTGATCTTGGTCTTGGCCTCGGCCACGATCTTGGCGAAGCCGTCGATCCTGGCCTTGAAGCCGGCCTTGTCTTCCCAGATCTTGGGCGACACTTCGTAATCGCCGCCGGGATTCATGCCCTTGATGCTGTCCGGAAACATGGTCGGCAGCTTCTTGGCGGTCTCGTCGAGCTGCGCGAGCGCAGCCGTCACCGTCGCCTGATCGTAGGGCTTCTCGCCCTTGACCATCGCGATCATGCCGCCGAGATTTTTGGCATTCGCCTTCATCGTGTCCTGGTTTTGCTTGACCAGATCCTGTTGTGCCATCACGACGCCGGCACCCAGCAGCAAAGCTCCAACAACCAAGGCAGTCCGTATCATCGGTTTGATCCCTTATGTTTGTAAGTACCAGAGTATATGTTACCGATCATAACACCGTAACCGGTGCTTCATTCCAAGCAACTTTTTTAATACGGCTGTCACAGATTGTGCCGGCGATGGTGCTCCTGGATCGCGGTCCACACCCGCTCCGGCGTCGCGGGCATGTCGATATGGTCGATCCGGTATTCGCGCCAGAGGCCTTCGATGATCGCATTGACGACCGCGGGGCACGACCCGATCGCGCCGGCTTCGCCCGCTCCCTTCACGCCGAGCGGATTGGTAGTGCAGGGTACGTTATGCGTTTCGAACACGAAGGACGGCCCGTCCGCGGCCCGCGGCAGCGCGTAGTCCATGAACGTGCCGGTCTGGAGCTGGCCGTCCGTGGCGCTATAGACCGCCTGCTCCATCAGAGCCTGCCCGATCCCCTGCATCGCTCCGCCATGGACCTGGCCTGCCAGCAACAGCGGATTGAGCGTGACGCCGAAGTCGTCGACGATGACGTAGTTGACGATATGGATGAAGCCGGTGGCCGGATCGATCTCGACTTCGGCCAGGTGGGTGCCGTTCGGAAAGGTGCCGTCGGCCGCGGTAAAGGTGGCGCTGGTCTTGAGCAGTGAGGCATCGACGCCGGGCCGCTTCGCCAGATCGGCGAAGCTGATCGAGCGATCAGTGCCGGCGACGCGGACCGTGCCATCATGGATTTCGAGATCGCCGGGACTCGTTTCCAGCGCCTCGGCGGCGATGTCGCGAAGGTTTTGACCAAGCTCGCGCGTGGCGCGCTCGACGCTGACGCCGCCGGTCGGAATCGAGGCCGATCCGCCGGTGCCAAGACCGGTCGCGATCATGTCGGTGTCGCCCTGGAAGACGTGGACCCGCTCGGGCGGCAATCCGAACTGCTCGGCGACGATCTGCGCATAGGCGGTCTGATGGCCCTGCCCGCTCGACTGCGTGCCGATCAGGACCGACACATCGCCATTGGGATCGAGCAGAACCTGAGCGGTCTCCTCGCCCATGGTGCCGCAGACCTCGACATAGCTCGCAAGGCCAATGCCGCGCACCAGCCCTTGTTTTTTGGTGGCCTTGGCGCGCTTGCCGAAATCTTTCCACTCACCGACCTCCATCGCCCGCTTCAGATGGGCGGCAAAGTCGCCGGAGTCGTAGATCTTGCCGGTCGCGGTCGTGTAAGGCATCGCGCGCGGCGGAATGAAGTTCTTGCGGCGGATCGCGTCCACCGTCATGCCGAGTTTTCGCGCGGCAGCATCGACGAGGCGCTCGACCACATAAGCGGCTTCAGGACGTCCGGCGCCGCGATAGGCATCGACCGGCACGGTGTTGGTGAAGACGGTGCGCACCCGGCAATGGAACGCCTTGATGTCGTAGAGGCCGGGCAGCATGCCGGCGCCGCCATGCGGGATGTAAGGCCCGAAGGTCGACAGATAGGCGCCCATATCGCCGATCAGGTCGACATCCATGCCGAGAAATTTTCCGTCCTCGGCCAGCGCCATCCGCGCGGTGGTGGCGTTGTCGCGCCCTTGCGCATCGCCCATGAAGTGATCGGCGCGGTCGGCGGTCCATTTCACCGTCTTGCGCAGTTTGCGCGCGGCCACGGCGGCGAGCGCATATTCGCGATAGGGAAACAGCTTGGTGCCGAACCCGCCGCCGACGTCGGGACAAATCACGCGCATCTTTTCCGGCGGGATCTTCAGCACCATGCCGCCGATGATTTCGCGAATACGATGGCTGCCCTGGCTGCCGACCGTCATCGTCAGGTGATCGCGCCGCGCATCGTATTCGCAAACCACCGCGCGCGTTTCCATGAAATTGGTGACGATGCGCGGATTGACGATTCCAATCTCGACCGTCGCATGCGCCTGGGCAAAGGCGGCGTCTGTCGCCTGTTTGTCGCCGATCGAGACGTCGAACAACACGTTGCCGGCATGTTGCGGCCAGACCTGCGGCGCGTCGGGCTTGATCGCGTTGCGAACGCCGACCACCGCCGGCAACGGCGTCCACTCGACTTCGATCGCCTCGATCGCATCGCGCGCGGCATCGATGGTCTCGGCAACAACAAAAGCGACGGCGTCGCCGACATGGCGCACTTCGTCCTTGGCGAGGATCGGATAGGGCGGACCAGTGAACGGGTTGACTTCGAGATTGAACAGGCAAGGCAAATCGCCGAGATCGCCGACGTCCCGCGCGTCAAGGATCAGCGCGACGCCGGGCAGACCACGCGCGCGGGTCGCGTCAATGGTGAACTTGGCATGGGCATGCGGCGAGCGCAGCACGAGCGCGTGCAAGGCCTGTGAGGGCGCGAAATCGTCGGTGTAGCGGCCTTTGCCGCGGATGAGCGCGTCATCCTCTTTGCGAAGCACGCTTTGACCGACGCCGAACTTGACGGGAGCCATTCAGTCTCCGTTCTGACCTGTCTGGTTTCTTCTGCCGCATCATTGTGGCAGAGAAATAACGATATTGGCGCGGATCGGTCGATCGCGCAAACAGCCTTCGCCTCAGCCGCGTACCAGCGACATCACCCAGCGCCGGCCGAACAAAAGCAGGATCGCGGCAGCGTAGACCAGCGCGCCCACGACAATCAGCAGTATAAACGCAGCCTCGTCATGCAGCGTACTCAGGCCTGCCATATAGGACGCAAAAAAGCGGGCCGCCAGCCAAAGCGCGGCGCCCAGGACAACGCCGGCAGCCACGAATTTCGCGGTCGATCGCATCAACGCCGCATCCAATTGCAGATAGCCGGCGCGCACCGCAAAGGCGATCACCAGCGACAGATTGATCCAGGCGCCGACTGCGGTCGCAAAAGCCAGACCGACCTGGGCGAGTGAGCCGACCAATGCGATCTTCAGTGCGACATTGACGGCAACGCCAATCAAAGCTGCCTTGACCGGGGTTGCGGTATCCCGCCGCGCGTAGAAGGTCGCAACCGCACTGCGGATCAGGACAAACGGAATGAGCCCGACCGCATAGGCCGCAAGCGTCGCACCGGCGGCGGCGGCATCGCCTTTGGTGAAGGCGCCGCGGGCAAACATCGCCCGCATGATCACGTCAGGCACCACCAGGAAGGCGGTCACGAACGGGACCGACAATAGCAACGTGAAGTCAAAGGCGCGCCGCTGCGCCAGATTCGCGCCCTGATGATCCTCCGACGTCAGCCGCCGCGACATCTCCGGCAGCAACACGGTGCCGATCGCAATTCCGATCACGCCGATCGGCAACTGGTTGAGGCGGTCGGCATAATAGAGCGCGGAGAGCGCACCGGCGGGAAGAAAGGTCGCGATGATGGTGTCGGCAAACAGCGCGACCTGCGTGCCCATCGAGCCGATGGTGGCGGGCCCGAGCGCCCGGAAAAACGCGCGGACATCCTCATCGAGCTTGAGGGGTGCAAAGCGCGGCAGGCCGCCATGGGTGGCGAGATCGCCCGCGAGCAGGAAATATTGCAGGAAGCCCGAGATCAGGACGCCCCAGGCCGCCGCATGGCCCGGCGTCGGAAAAAACACCGCGACCGCGAGCGTCGCCATCATCGAGATATTGAGCAGGATGGAAGCCGCCGCCGCGCTCGCAAAGCGATGCATCACGTTGAGAATGCCGCCATAGAGCGTCACCAGCGTGATCAGCAAAAGATACGGAAAGGTGATCCGCGTCAGTTCGATCGCCAACCGCCGCTGGTCGGCGTCGTCGGTGAACCCGGGCGCGAGCACGCTCATCGCCTGCGGCATGAACAACCACGCCAGGATCAGCAATACGAGCTGCGAGACAAATAAAAGAGTGAAGATGCGGTTGGCAAAAAGACTGGCCGCCTTCTCGCCGCCCTGGCCGCTGACATGGGCATAGGCCGGCACGAAGGCCGCATTGAAGGCGCCCTCGGCGAAGATCGCCCGGAAATGATTGGGCAGCCGCAGCGCCACGAAAAAGGCGTCCGCCGCAGGTCCGGCGCCGAGGATCGCCGCCAGCATAATGTCGCGCGCAAATCCGGTCAGCCGCGAAAGAAGCGTGTAGCCGCCGACGGTGAAGATACGACCGAGCATGCGCCGCTTCTACAACATGCGAGCCGCGCCTCAAAACGGCCGAATGATGTCATGGCCGGGCTTGTCCCGGCCATCCACGCCTTTCGGTGGTGGTCAGGCGTTAAAGAAGCCCCGGACCGCCTGGATCACGCGATCCTGGCTCGCTTCATCCAGATAGGCGTGCATCGGCAGGCTGATGACATCGGCCGACAGGCGTTCGCTCACCGGCAGTCCGCCATCGGCGACAGGATAAGCCTTGTAGGCGGTCTGTTGATGCATCGACTTTGCATAGTAGATCGCGGTCGGCACGCCCTGCTCTTTCAGCGCGGCCGCAAAGGCATCGCGGTCGGTGCCAGCCGGCAGGCGGATCGTATACTGCGCCCAGACCGAGGTATGGCCGTTGGCCAGTCGAGGCACGGTGACGACGTTGCCGAGGCCTTGCGCGTAACGCTCGGCGACCTTGTTGCGCGCGGCGATTTCGTC
>DATHPL010000533.1:0-2630 GCA_035483915.1 Bradyrhizobium sp. | reverse complement strand
ACCTCACGACAAGGTTCAGGCCTTGATCGACAAGATTCCTGGAGCAGAAGCTGCAATTTCGGCGTCTGAGAATAATGGTGGCCTGTCAAAGTTGATGGGCGGCGGCCTGATGGCCGTTGGTACCCGGCTGATGGGATTGGGCCTGGGTGTCAGCGACATCCAAAATGTCGCGCGTGAACTTTTCCGGTTTGGTCGAGACAAGATCGGGGAGGATCAGATGGGCGCGATCATCGCTGGGACACCCGGCCTCAATCAATTCGCTTGAAACATTTCAAATCGAAAAGTCATGACATATCCTATTTCCGAGATTGATGGCCTTCCCTCTTTCGCAGCTACCAAACTGAAATCGCTGGGCATTCGCACCACGGATCGCCTGCTGGAGGCGGCACGAACCGTGAAAGGACGCAAGGCGCTTGCGGCCAAGACCGGCATCAGCGAACAGCAGTTGCTCGAATGGGCGAATTTTTCCGATTACATGCGGATTCCTGGCATGGGCAGGGCGAAGGTCGGGCTGGTGCGCGCCGCCGGTGTCCCGACCGTTCGCGAACTCGCGCTTCGAAACCCGTCGCGGCTGGCGCAGAACATGAAAGAAGTGAACGTCAGGCGTAAGCTGGTCCGGATCCTGCCTTCCGAGAAATCCGTCGAGCAATTAATCGCCAAGGCGCGGAAGCTTCAGCCCAAGATCACTTACTGATCCCTTAATCCTTAACTGGATGCGATCGCTTCCGCCGCCGGGATCTGCGCCCCTGCGCCCGCTCTCTTGACTCCCCGACGCCGACCGCGCAAAGCCACCGCATGATCGTGACCTCGCCCGGAACCGCCCCCGCGGCCGCTTCGGCGGATCATCGGACTTGGCCGGAACGGCTGTCCCGACCATATCCGCTGGTGATGGGGGTTCTGAATATCACGCCGGATTCCTTCTCGGACGGCGGGCGTTTTGTCGCGCCGGAAAACGCACTGGCACAAGCCAGGCGCATGGTCGCCGAGGGCGCCGACATCATCGACATCGGCGCCGAGTCCACCCGGCCTTACGGTTCGCAGCCGATCTCGGCCGACGAAGAAATTCGGCGCTTGCAGCCTATCCTGGCCGATGTCGTCTCTCTTGGAATTCCCGTTTCGATCGACAGCATGAAGTCAACGGTTGTCGCCTGGGCGCTGAATCACGGAGCGGCCATCGCCAACGATGTCTGGGGCCTGCAACACGATCCCGACATGGCCAAGCTGATCGCCGAGCGGCATTGTCCGGTGGTGATCATGCACAACCGCAATAATGCCGATCCCGGCATCGACATCATGGCGGATATCGCCGAATTCTTTTTGCGCTCGATCGGGATCGCAACGAAAGCCGGCATTTCACGCGAACATATCGCGCTCGATCCCGGCATCGGTTTTGGCAAGACGCAAGAGCAGAGCATGACGGTGCTGGCGCGGCTCGCGCAGTTCGACACTTTTGGACTCCCGCTCCTGGTCGGCGCGTCGCGCAAACGCTTCATTGCGGCAGTATCGCCGTCCGAACCGGATCAGCGGCTTGGCGGCTCGATCGCCGCGCATTTGATCGCAGCCGAAGCCGGCGCGCGGATCATCCGGACCCACGACGTCTCGGAGACTGTGCAGGCGTTGCGTGTAGCTACAGCCATCTGGGACAAGCAATGAGCGATACGATCTTCATTACCGGCCTCGTCATTCACGCCCGCCATGGCGTCATGGACCACGAAACCGAGGTCGGCCAACGCTTCGTCATCGACCTCGAACTCTCCGCCGACCTCTCGGAATCCTCACACACCGATCGTTTGGCCGACACGGTCTCCTATTCCAACGTGGTCGCGACTGCGACGGCAGCCTTTAAGGACACCAACTACAAACTGCTTGAACGGGCGGCCGGCGCGGTTGCCGATGCCGTGTTGGCCGCTTTTCCGAAAGTCAGCGCCGTCAAGGTGACCGTTCACAAGCCGCATGCGCCGATCGCGGCGATTTTCGACGATGTCGGCGTGGTCCTGTCCCGGACACGGAAACCTTGATATCCGAATGATCTTTTCGAAAAACCGGCTCCCACTTTTTCGGATCATGCGCCGATGCCTCACGCCCTGATCGCGCTCGGCGGCAATGTCGGCGATGTCCGCGCGACTTTTCAAAAGGCGATCGCCAATATCTGCGGCATGACGCAAGCAGCCCTTCTGGCGCGCTCGTCCGATTATACCACTCCGCCCTGGGGCGAAGTGGAGCAAGCACCCTTCATCAATGCCTGCATCGAAATCGACACGCCTCTTGATCCCCACGCGCTATTGTTCACGTTGCAAAAGATCGAAACCAAATTCGGCCGCGACCGCGCCAAAGAACAACGCTGGGGACCGCGGACCCTCGACCTCGACCTGATTGCCTATGATGACGTGTCAATCGAGAAGCCCGGATTGACGCTGCCCCACCCCCGTCTGTTCGAACGCGCCTTCGTGCTGGTGCCGCTGGCCGAGATATCGCCAGACCGGGTGATCGGCGGCCGTAGCATCGCTTCCGCATTGGCCGAGCTCTCCACCGAGGGAATTGAGCGGTTACCGGACCCGGCTTAAGTCGAAAACACCGTTTGGCTTGGCGGCTCGCTCGTGGCAATTTCGGGCCATGACATCCACTGACGA
>DATHPL010000532.1:0-3664 GCA_035483915.1 Bradyrhizobium sp. | reverse complement strand
GTCTTCATGGGTGAAGCCGGAAACAGCGCCAATGCATCGACCGCCATCGCGCCGTAATGCTGCGCGCGGTTGATGGTGTCTTCGAGCGCGCGATGCTTGGTCATCAGCCCGATCGCATGGTCGAGATCGCTGTCGCCGATTTCGCCGCGCTCCAGCGCCCGGCGCCAGAATTCGCGCTCGACGTCGTTGCCGCGGCGGAACGCCAGCACCACCGGCAACGTGATCTTGCCCTCGCGGAAATCGTCACCGACGTTCTTGCCGAGCTTGGCCGACTTGCCACCATAGTCGAGGACGTCGTCGACGAGCTGGAACGCGATTCCGAGATTCATGCCGACCGAGCGGCAGGCGGTCTGCTCGTCCTTCGGGCGGTTGGCGATCACGGGGCCGACTTCGCAGGCGGCTGCGAACAATTCGGCGGTCTTGCCGCGGATGACGGCGAGATATTCGTCCTCGGTGGTGGCGGTGTTCTTTGCGGCGGCAAGCTGCATCACTTCGCCCTCGGCGATGGTGGCCGCGGCCGACGACAGGATGTCGAGCGCGCGCAGCGAGCCGACTTCAACCATCATCCGGAAGGCCTGGCCGAGCAGGAAGTCGCCGACCAGCACACTCGCTTCGTTGCCCCACAGCATGCGGGCCGACAGCTTGCCGCGACGCAGTTCGCTTTCGTCGACGACATCGTCGTGCAATAGCGTTGCGGTATGCATGAACTCGACGGACGCCGCGAGCTTGATATGACCGTCGCCCGAATAGCCCGTCAGATTGGCCATCGCCAGCGTCAGCATTGGGCGAAGCCGCTTGCCGCCGGATGAGATCAGATGATTGGCGACCTCGGGGATCATGGTGACTTCCGAGCCGGTTCGCGACAGGATGGTCGCGTTCACCCGCTCCATATCGGCGGCCACCAGCCCGACGAGCCTGTCGATCGAGGCATCAGATGGGCTCTCGAAGGGAACAATAACCGCCACGATATTCTCCAGATTTGCCTAATCGGCCATATCCTCGGATATAACCATAGAAAGAGACCACTGCCGCGGCAAGACCGCCAAGCAACAACATGTCGTCAGCCGTTGGGAATAAAGGAGAAAGTCGGGTGCGGGAATTGGTTCGGACCAACGACATCGTGCTGGTTTCGGCGATCGGAGCGCTGCTCGACGGCGCCAATATCCATCACCTCGTGCTTGACCAGAATATGAGCATTATCGAGGGCTCGCTTGGCGTACTGCCGCGCCGGATCTTGGTTCATGAAGACGACAATCGCCAGGCCCGCCAGCTTCTCAGCGACGCAGGCCTCGCGCATGAGTTGCGGGCCGATGAGTGAACTTGTGGGCGACGTCACCGAGGACGCCTTTCTCGGTGGCAAACTGCGCCTGCGCCAGCCGAAATCCGGCCATCGCGCCGGTCACGATGCGATACTGCTGGCGGCTGCAACGCCCGCTTGTCCCGGCGATCGCGTCGTCGACCTCGGCGCCGGCGTAGGTGCGGCGGGGCTCGCAGTTGCCCGGCGTATCGCCGGGATCGCGCTGGTATTGGTTGAGATCGACGAGGGGCTGGCGGAGCTCGCCCGGGCCAACACGTCAGCCAATGCGATCGCGGCGGAAACCCTCGTGCTTGATGTCACCTCCCGCGCGGAAAATTTCGCGGCCGTCGGTCTCACGCCAGAGAGCGTGGACGTCGTGCTGATGAACCCGCCATTCAATGATGCCGCGCGACATCGTGCCTCGCCGGACGGTGCGCGCGCGATCGCCCATGTTGCGGCGACCGAAACGCTTGAGGAGTGGATTCGTGCGAGCCGGCGAATTCTCAAATCTGGCGGCAATCTCGCGATGATCTGGCGCGCGGACGGGATTGCCGATGTTCTTGCGGCGCTTGGTCGCGGCTTCGGCAGTCTGATGATCTTGCCGATTCATCCCGATGCAGGAGCGCCGGCGATCCGCGTGCTGGTTCGAGCCACCAAAGGCGGCCGGGCACCGACCCGTCTGCTTCCTGGGCTTGTATTGAATGATGAGGCCGGACGTCCCACGTCCGATGCGCAATCGATTCTCTCCGGCAACGCGATGTTGCCGATGGCGATGCCTTGAGAATGGGGCTGAAAGGCAGGCTTGAAGGTTATTGGGAAACCGACTTGGAGCCTTGTTTCGGCGTCGAAGTGAAATGAATCGCGGTGAAAAGGATGCCGAACAGCGTCATCAGCAGATAAATCTTCATGGCGTGCTCCGCGGCAACGTAGCGGCTTGACGGGCCGTCACGGCAATACGATCCAAGTACAAGGGTGTTTCGTCGGATCAATGACAGTCCTGTGATAAGAAACGGTTAATTTTGAGGTAAATGGTATGACCGAACACTCCGGCGAAGCTCGGCAATGGCCGGCTGGAATCGAAAGATGGATGGACTGGATTCCGGCGCGGTTGCGGCGGGGCAGGGCCGTAGTCCCCGTGGTCCGTCTGTCCGGCGTGATCGGCGCAGTGACGCCGTTGCGGCCGGGAATGTCGCTGGCGGGCGTGGCGCGAATGCTCGAACGCGCGTTTACGGTCAAGAACGCGAAGGCGGTCGCGCTGGTGATCAATTCGCCGGGCGGCTCGCCGGTGCAATCGCGGCAGATCTATTTGCGCATCCGCCAACTCGCCGAAGAGAAGAAGCTGCCGGTGCTGGTCTTCGTCGAGGATGTTGCGGCATCCGGCGGTTACATGATTGCCTGCGCCGGCGATGAAATTTTCTGTGACCCCTCGTCGATCCTGGGATCGATCGGCGTGGTCGGCGGTTCCTTCGGCTTTCAGGAACTGATCAAGAAAATAGGCGTCGAGCGGCGGCTTTATACGGCGGGCGCCCACAAGGCGATGCTCGATCCGTTTCTCCCCGAAAACCCCGAAGACGTGTCGCGCCTGAAAGCCCTCCAGCGCGAAATCCACGACATCTTTATCGCTTTGGTCAAGGGAAGCCGTGGCGCGCGGCTGAAGGGCGCCGACGAGTTGCTGTTCACCGGCGAATACTGGGCGGGCGAGACCTCCGTCTCGCTGGGCCTCGCCGACGCCATCGGTGATTTGCGCTCGACGCTGCGTGCCCGCTATGGCGAGAAAGTGCAGACCCCGCTAATCGCGCCGTCGAGCGGCATGCTGTCCGGTCTGTTGGGGCGGAGGTCGCCGGGAGCCATTAGCGCGTGGGAAAATACGGCCAATCTGCCGGAAGAAGTGATTTCGGCGCTCGAAAGCCGGGCAATTTGGGCGAAATTCGGGTTTTGAACAGGGATGAGCCGCGCCATTTCGTCTCTGCGATTGTCGTTGCGGGGCGGGTCGGCTTGGGAGAAAATAGCTTCAGGGGCGAGACCAATGGACGAGGATCGACCGATGCCGCCGCTTGTCGCATTCGCTGGCACCCTTGGAGGGCTGGCCGTGGTACGCTGGGCTTACAGGACTGCCATCCGGGTGAGCCGGGAGTTGGAGGAGGCTCGCCTGGCGCGGGCCGTGGATGCTGCCCGATCGCACGAAATTCCGACGCTGCGGCGCGACCCGACCACCGGTGCCTACCGGCCGGGCTAGCTCCATTACCTTGATTCCTGAAGGCCTCGCCGATACGGTCCCGCGCGATTTGATTTGCCGCGGAAAGACCTGACCCGACGATGGATGCCTTGCCTGCGCATATGCGCCCGGAACGCTCGTTCCAGGGATTG
>DATHPL010000531.1:0-4364 GCA_035483915.1 Bradyrhizobium sp. | reverse complement strand
TCGACCCGTTATAGGTCTGCCCGGACACTTTTTTCCGGCAGTACGAGCGAACATGGCCAAGATTCACTTTGTCGACCATTCGGGCGAAACCCGCATTATTGACGTCGAAAATGGCGCCACCGTCATGGAAGCGGCGATCCGCAACGCGATCCCGGGCATCGAGGCAGAATGCGGCGGCGCCTGCGCCTGCGCGACCTGTCACGTCTATATCGACGAAGCCTGGCGCGAAAAAGTCGGGCCGCCTTCGCCGATGGAAGAAGACATGCTGGATTTCGGCTTCGACGTGAGGCCGAATTCGCGCCTGTCCTGCCAGATCAAGGTGTCCGACGAACTCGACGGCCTCGTGGTGTCGACGCCGGAGCGGCAGGCCTGATCTCGGTCAGCCCGGCAGCGTTACGCCGCGGCGCAGCCACGGCTGAAACTTCGCAATGATCTCAGCCGTCAGTGGCGTCGGCTTGCGGGTGGCCTCATCGATCAAGACCGTCACCGACTGCGCGGATGCGACGCAGCGGCCTTGCGAAAACACCACCTGATCGAACGTCACCGACGTGCGGCCGAATTTCGCCACCCCAAGCCCCATCTCGATGGTTCCCGGCCAGCGCAGTTCGGCGCGGAAATGGATGTCGAGCCGCACCATGATCCAGGTCAGCCCCTCCGGCAGATGCCAGTAGCTCTTGTCCTTCATCAGCGTGACGCGGCCGGTCTCGAAATAGGTCGCATAGACCGCATTGTTGACGTGCTGATTGGGATCGAGATCGGCAAACCGCACATTGTCGGTGAGCCGGTAGGGAAAATCCTCTAACCGCGGCGTGGAATCCGATGGCGCAGGGGCATTCACGGCGAGTCTCTCCAAAAATCGCCGTCGTTACAGCCTAGTTGTGGAGCGGCGGCAAGGGGTTGTCGTGGTGTCCGCAACCCGTATTATGGCGGTCCTTTTCCGCGCCCCGCAGCGCCCATTCAACCGAAAAGAAGCGACATGAGCGAAGCCATCAAAACCGACGTGCTGATCATCGGCGCGGGCCCGTGCGGGCTGTTTTCCGTTTTCGAACTCGGCCTGCTCGACATGAAGGTCCATCTTGTCGACATTCTCGACAAGGTCGGCGGCCAGTGCGCCGAGCTCTATCCGGAAAAGCCGATCTACGACATTCCCGGCATTCCCTTCGTCACGGGTCAGGGCCTGACAGAGGCGCTGATGGAGCAGATCAAGCCGTTCAACCCGACCTTCCATCTCAACGAAATGGTCGAGAAGATTGAGAAGATCGGCGATCCCGCTTTTCGCATTACGACCGATGCCGGCAAGGTCTTCGAATGCAAGGTGGTGGTGATTTCGGCCGGCGGTGGCTCGTTCCAGCCGAAGCGGCCGCCAGTGCCGGGGATCGAGGCCTATGAAGGCACCTCGGTATTCTACGCCGTGCGCAAGATGGAGCAGTTCCGCGACAAGGATATCCTGATCGTCGGCGGCGGCGATTCCGCGCTCGACTGGACGCTCAACCTGCATCCGATCGCCAAGCGCGTTACGCTGCTGCATCGGCGCGACGATTTCCGTGCCGCGCCCCACAGCGTCGAGCAGATGCGCGCGCTGGTATCGAGCGGAAAGCTCGACCTCAGGATTGGCCAGGTCACGGCGCTGGAAGGCGAGGGCGGAGCGCTCGAGGGCGCGCACGTCAAGGGCAACGACAACGCCATGACGAAAGTGACCTGCGACACCATGCTGCCGTTCTTCGGCCTCACCATGAAACTCGGACCCGTTGCGAACTGGGGCATTGAGCTTGAGAACAATCTCGTGCCGGTGGAGACATCGGCATTCGAGACCAGTGTTCCCGGAATCTTTGCCATCGGCGACATCAACACCTATCCGGGCAAGCTCAAGCTGATCCTGTGCGGTTTCCACGAGGGCTCGCTGATGGCCCAGAAGGCGCACCGTTACGTCTATCCGAACAAGCGGCTGGTCTTCCAGTACACGACGTCGTCCTCGAGCCTGCAAAAGAAGCTTGGCGTCAATTGACGGCGTCAGGCGGGGAGCCGAAAACGCGCGAAGGTGCGACGTCGGGAACACCGGCCGCGTCCGGCAAATGACCACAATTTGGGCCTATCGTTCGATCAAACCGAGCGGGTGATGACCATGTGGAAAGCTATAAGCCGAATGCAGCGCCGGCTTGCGGTTGCGAGCGGGCTTGCGATTGTCTTCGCTGCGTCTGTTCCAGCATACGCAGCCGAGCCGTCAGCGGCGGGTCTCTGGCAAAAAACCGATGACGGCAAGCCGGTGATCTGGATCCTGATGGTCGATCACCATGACGGCACGTTCGAAGGCATCATGGCCAAGAAGTTTGTGAAGCCCGGCATGCCCGAAACGGTAACCTGCGCGAAATGCACCGATGATCGCAAGGATGCGCCGGTGCTTGGAATTTCCTTCATCCGTGACATGAAGCGCAATGGCTTCGAATATGAAGGCGGCAACATCCTCGATCCTCGCGATGGCCAGGTCTGGAAAGCGAAAATGACGCTCAGCCCCGACGGGCAGGCGCTCACGCTGCGCGGCTATGTGCTCACGCCGCTTCTAGGCAAAGATGATGTCTGGCAGCGCTTGCCGGATTCGAACTTCGCCTCCGTCGATCCCGCGATCATCGCCAAATATCTGCCGGGGCAGACGGTCGCGGCCAAGCAGCCGGGCAAGAAGAGCGCTTCGCCCCGCTAGGCCCATAATTTTTGGAAAGCACCGCTTGGTTTTAGCGGCGGGAGCCCGCACGCGAACGCTGTGGGAAAGGCAACGTCGCCTTCACCTCGACGACTTCGACTTCGGTCGTCTCGGTGCGTATCCCTCCACCAACCCCGGCCTGTTTGCGCCGCTGCTGCCATGGCTGCACGACGTTGAGCCAAAGCTCGCGCGCTCCCATGATCGAGATCGCGATGCCGAACGGGATCATGAAGTAAAGGATGCGGAACACCACCAGCGTCGCCAGCAACTGCTCCTTGCCGAATTCCGGCAGCGCGACCAGCATCGCGGCGTCGAACACGCCGATCGAGCCGGGCGCGTGGCTGGCAAAGCCCAGCAGCGTGGCCAGGATGAACACCACGGCGAGCGAGATGAAATCGATGCCCGGCTGGGCGGGCATCAGCAGATACATTGCGAGTGCGCAGAAACCGAGGTCGACCACGCCGATCAGGATTTGCACCAGCGTCAACGGCGCCGAAGGCAGCCGGACCTTCCAGCCGTTCTGCCCGAGTTCGCGCCGTTCCTCGCCAAGGCTGAGCCAGACGAAATAGGCGACGATCGCGCTGAGCACGCCGAAGGCGATCAGCCGGTTGATCGCCGGCGGCAACTGGTCCATGGCGGAGGCGGCCCAGGGGTGCCAGGCCATGCCGATGCCGAGCACAAAGGTGTTGCCGAGCCAAAAGGTCAGACCGGAAAGAAAGCAGATCTTGGCGACGTCGACGGCGCTTAAGCCGTAATCCGAATAGATCCGGAAGCGGATGGCGCCTCCGGTGAAAACCGTCGCGCCGATGTTGTGGCCGATCGAATAGCTGGTGAAGCTCGACAGCGCCGCAATGCGGTAGGGCACATGCTTCTTGCCGATGGTGCGCAGCGCAAAGAAATCATAGAACGTCAGGGTACAGAACGCGGCTACGACGCATAAAGCGGCGAGCGCGATGTGGTGGGGCGGGATGTCGGTCAGCGCCACCAGCATCACGCCGGTATCGATGCCTTTCAGCGTGCGAACGAGCGTCGTAATCGCAAAAGCGATGATGACGAGGCTGGCGGCAATTCCGACCCGTTTCCAGCCTATCCGTTTCTTGAAGCCATGCCGCAGCATGGCCAATAGCCGAACCATTCATCCTCCCGGCAGGGCCGCAACGGCGTTGCCGGCCTCCCAAAGCGATCATGGGCATCTGGGGCCCGATCGCTAATGTAAACGAGACACATACGGCAAAAACCTTTGCTTGTGCAGTCCTTGACAAAGCGACGGACTGTCGCGCATCGGCCCCAGCCATGCCTTTAGATAGGTTGCGGTATTCCGGGAATCGAGCCGGCGGGCGGTCAAAAGACCGGGAAGCCTTCTTTAGGCCCGCAAACGTTCCCCGATGTTCCCCGCTTCGCTCAGGAACGTCACACGCAGCCATCGGTTAGCAACAGGTGGGGCAAATCGAACATGTCGGCGTGGGCTGCGAGACAAGAGGGCGCGCGATGGTGTTCCCTGAACGAGAAGGATTGAAAACGATGGGACTCTTTACCCGCGACATCAAGACCATGAACGATCTGTTCGTCCATCAGTTGCAGGACATCTATTACGCCGAGAAACAACTTGTGAAGGCGTTGCCGAAGATGGCCGACAAGGCGACGGACAAGATGCTCAAGCAAGGCTTTT
>DATHPL010000530.1:0-4730 GCA_035483915.1 Bradyrhizobium sp. | reverse complement strand
TCCTCGGTGCGTTGTTCGAAGCGAACGGATGTTCATATTCCCCGGTCGCGCCCTCTGATGCGCAATTGCGCATCAGAGATGACACCTTCGGTGTCAGTCCACCACGATCTTGACGCGGTCGCGCGCCTTGACTTGGGCGTGGGCCTCGAGCCCGTTGATGATGCGGAAGCGGTCTGCCGGGCGATCGACGCCGGCCATGCGATGCGACAGCGATTCCACGGTATCGCCGGGCTGCACGTTGATCACCTTGATGCGCAGCGGCCGCGCCGTCTGGATTTCGTCGAGCGATAGTCGGCGGAAGGAATTGACGGTTTCCCGCGCGTTGCGGTCGCTTTCCGTGGTCTTCTGCTTGGTAGCGAAGATGAAGCGGTAGACGTCGCTGCCGAAGCGCAGCGCATAGACCTTGAACTGCCACTGATCGCCGCTGGCAACGGCGGACGCCGCCGGAAAACCGTTGATGGTGATGTCCTCGGTCGAGGCCTTGTCGACGTTTTCCATCCAGCCGGAATTGAGATAGTCGCCGAGCGTCTGCTCGGCCGACACCCGTACGACGTCGAAGCGCATCGCCTGCGACCCACCGTCGCGCACGCCGATCACGGCCTGCGCGGTATTGTCCAGCGTGAAATTTTCCGGCGCCGTAAAGGTGAAACCGAGCTTGGGGTGCAGGAACCTGCGCCCGCGCACGAAGCCCTCGCTCGGGTCCTCGCCGTAGACGATATTGTCGATCGCGGCCAGATAGCTGTCGCGGTCGCGCTCGACCGTCTCGGACGAAGTATATTGCCGTGCGGTGTTCTGGGCGTTGGCGACGCGCTCCGGTGTCGCCGGATGCGAGGACAGGAAGTCCTGCGCCCGTGGGTCGGCCGAAGACTTGCCCGCCTTCAGTTCGGCGTTGCGTTCCATCGCGGTCAGAAACCGCGCCGCGCCGTAGGGATCGAAATGCGCATTGGCCGAGATGTTGACGCCCATTCTGTCCGCATCGAATTCCTGCTGCCGCGAGAAGGTCGCCATCGTCAACTTGGTTTTCGCCAGCGCCAGCGCCGTCGGATCCTGATCGTTGCCGACGTCGGAGACGACACGGGTCGCGGCAGCCGCAGCCACCTGCCGCGCCTGATCCTCTCGGCTGTAGGCGTGCTTGGCCAGCACGTGCGCCATTTCGTGGCTCAGCACCGAGGACAATTCGGACGTGTCGCAGGCCAGCGCGATCAGACCGCGCGTCACGTAGAGTTGGCCGGTCGGTAGTGCGAAGGCGTTTACCGCGCCTGAATTGAGGATCGTCACCTTGTAGGCCTGGTCGGGCCGCTCGGAGGCCGCGACCAGCCGGTCAACGGTTTTGCCGATCAGTGCTTCCAGCCTCGGATCGTCATAGGTGCCGCCGTAAGTAGACAGGATGCGCTCGTGTTCCTTTTCGGCGGCCGGACTCTGGACGAACGTACTTTTGGGCTTGGTCGCGGGGGTCGCGGGCGATGAAGGCGCTGCGGTCTGAAACCGGTTAACGTCACCGCAACCGGCAAGCAAAAGTGTAGCGCCCAGCACCAGTGCCGCCGAACCGAAGCCCCCGCACGACAAGCGGCGAGTTCGTATCGGGGGCTTCAGATCGATAAGCGGCACTGAATTTATCAATTGGCTGGCGCCTTCGGCTTTTCGCAGCTCGCAAAGAGGTATTGCTCGGCCTGCTGGCGAGCTTCGAAAGGCCGGCGCCAGCGGCGAAGCCCAGGGCCGGCAACTCACGCTTGTTCTGTGACGTCCCACCACGTCCACCACGGCAGCCATTCTAATTGTTCTAATTGTCCCGGCGAGCTATTTCAGCAGCTCAATCTGTCCTGCCCGAACCACCTCAATCCGTGGCCCGGTACGCGCCTCAACAACCCCCCGGACACGAATACGTTTGTATTCCAACGCCTTAGGCTCAAGGCCAGCGGCCGCCAGGTTGGCGAGCGCCCGCCTTGGGATAGTCACAGCGAAGTCCCGTGTCCAGTTCCGTCCAAAGTTCAGATAGGTGGTTGCCCCTGCCTGCCGGACGGACAATACCTTGCCCTCGACCAGCGTAAAACGCCCAATCCCAGCCAAAATATCGCCCGGACTTTCCGTGTTTTTTATGACGGCGGGGTCGGCCCAGATGCCTCTTTTAGCCTCACGCGCGCTGGCCTCGGCGGCCAAAAGCGCCGCGGCGCATTCTTTGTCGTTCACATCAGCCGAAACGATGGCCTCGCCTTCCGTCAAAAGCTCCTGCTGTACCAGCGTTCCGTTCGGCAATAGCCACACAAAGGCTGCCTGACGGCCATAGCGGTCGGGCGTGTCGTCTTCTCCACCCAGCCGCACGTCTCGCCCGGCAAGGATGGCGGTCAGCGCCCGCTGGCGCTCCGCAGCCACCTCCGTCTCAGCGGGGAAAGCAGGCTCGATCCCGGCAAGACGCACGTCGCGCCCGTCCTCCAGGCGAAAGCTGCACGCATCGGTCACGGCCATTACGCGGCCCTCGTCCCGCAATTCAAATGTGCAAGGCGCAGCCGATGCCGAAGCCAAGGTTACGATCGCCGCCAAAGCCGACGCTGATATCGTCACCGGTCGAAGTTGGTTGAACATGGTTCAGACGTACCCGTGCTTGCCGCTGCGGGATGCTTGCGGCATGATTGCGATAACGGCAATTGTGGGTCCACCGCAATGCGATAGGGCAGGGAGCTTTTCATGAGACGGGTTATTTCCGGCTTTCTTGCCGGCTTTCTCGGCGTGATGTGTGCCGCGGTGGTCACCGCGGCGTTCGCGCAAGGCAAACCTCCGCTCAAGCTCGGCGGCATCCTCGATATGTCCGGGCTCTATGCCGACATCACCGGGGCCGGCGCCGAGATGGCCGCGAAAATGGCGGCCGAGGATTTCGGCGGCGAAGTGCTGGGCCGCAAGATTGAGATTATCGCGGCCGACCATCTCAACAAGGCCGACCTCGCCGCCAACATTGCCCGCGACATGATCGACAATCAGGGCGTCGAGATGATCTACGACGTCGCCGCCTCGGCAACCGCGCTCGCCGCCGGCGAGATCGCCAAGGCCCGCAACAAGATCATCATGTTCTCGGGTCCCGGATCGATCCGCCTCAGCAACGAGGCCTGCGGTCCTTATACGGTGCACTATGTTTTCGACACCTATTCGCAGGCCAATGTGACCGGGCTTGCCGCGGTCAAACGAGGCCTCGATACCTGGTTCTTCATCACGGCCGACTACGCCTTCGGGCACGACCTCGAGAAAGACACGGTCAACGTGGTGCAGAAGTCTGGCGGCAAAGTGCTTGGCGACGTCAGGCATCCGCTCAACTCGTCGGACTTCTCCTCCTACCTGCTCCAGGCGCAGGCCTCCAAGGCCAAGGTGATCGGGCTTGCCAATGCGGGCGGCGATACCATCAACACGATCAAGCAGGCGGCGGAATTTGGCATCATGAAGGGCGGGCAGAAGATCTCGCCGCTGCTTGCTTTCATCACCGATATCGACAGCGTCGGGCTCGATACCGCGCAGGGCCTGTTGCTTGCGGAAGCCTTCTACTGGGACCTCAATGACGACACCCGCGCCTTTTCCAAGCGCTTCATGGAGCGGGTGGGCCGCGTGCCGGGCGCCGCGCAGGCCGGCGTCTACTCGTCGGTCACGCATTATTTGAAGGCGGTGAAGGCGGCCGGTACCACCGACGCGGCCACTGTCATGAAGATCATGAAGGAAACCCCGATCAACGACATGTTCGCCAAGAACGGCCGGATTCGCGAGGATGGCCGCATGGTGCACGACATGTATTTGTTCGAGGTCAAGAAGCCCGAGGAATCGAAGGGCCGCTGGGACGATTACAAGCTGCTGACGACCGTTCCCGGCGATGAGGCGTTCCAGCCGCTCTCGGAGTCGCGATGCCCGCTGGTGAAGAAATAAGAGCGGCGAGCTATCCTTCGTCATTGCGAGGAGCGTAAGCGACGAAGCAATCCATCTTTCTAAAGTAGGTCCTGGATTGCTTCGCTTTGCTCGCAATGACGGTTTGAAAGCCGAACTAACAACAAAAAGGCGCTACCCCATGAGCAACGAAACCGTCCTGCAAAACCTTGAATCCGGCCTGCTCACGATCACCATGAACCGGCCCGAGCGGCGCAACGCGCTCAATCCGGATATGACACTGGGTCTCGTGGCTGCGGCGCGGCGCGCGGCCGAGGATCACGAGGTCCGTGCGGTTCTGCTGAAGGGGGCTGGGGGCACCTTCTGTGTCGGTGGCGACGTCAAGTCGATGGCGGAAGGCCGCGCGCCAATGTCGTTCGAGAACAAGATGGTGAACTTGCGGCGCGGTATGGAAGTCTCGCGGATCCTGCACGAGATGTCGAAACCGGTAGTGGTCCAGCTCGACGGGGCGGCCGCCGGCGCCGGACTGTCGATCGCGCTTTCCTGCGATTTTCGCGTCGCATCCCAATCCGTGAAAATCACCACTGCCTTCGCCAAGGTGGGATTGTCAGGTGACTACGGCGGGACCTATTTCCTGACCCAGATGCTCGGCAGCGCCAAGGCGCGCGAGTTGTACTTGCTGTCGCCGGTATTGACGGCGCAAGAAGCGCTGGCGCTCGGCATGGTGACGCGCGTCGTCCCCGACGCGGAGATCGACGCGGCCGCGCGCGAGTTTGCGATGTCGCTCGCGCAGGGGCCATCGATCACGTACGGTTATATCAAACGCAACATCAACAATGCCGAGCGATTGTCGTTGGAAAGCTGCTTCGACG
>DATHPL010000529.1:0-7132 GCA_035483915.1 Bradyrhizobium sp. | reverse complement strand
GGGCGGCTTTACGCTGATCGAATCCCTTGTGGCGTTGGCGCTCATGGGTCTTGTGCTGTCGGCGCTCGCCAACTTGACCGCGCAATGGCTTCCGAACTGGAATCGCGGCCTTGACCGCATTCAGCGCAGTGAAATGATCGGCATCACATTGCAGCGGATTGCGGACGACCTGGCCGCCGCCCAATATGTGCCGGCAAGCGGCAGCGACAAACAGCCGCTGTTTGCAGGGTCCGAGCAATCGGTCACGTTCGTGCGCACCGCGATCGGGCCGAACGCGGGCATTGGGCTCGACGTGGTGCACCTGTCGGAGACCTCCGACCCAGGCGGGCTTGTGACGGTCCGCACGCGGATGCCATTCCACCCGTTGCCACCGGAGTCGGCCTCAAGCCAGCTTCATTTCGGCGAACCCGTGCTGCTGTTGCGCGCGCCCTACCGGCTGTCCTTTGCCTATGCGGGCGAAGACCAGGAATGGCAAAGCAGTTGGCGGGACTCCGACAAGCTGCCGGCCAAGATCAAATTGACGGTACGCGACACATCAAATGCGCGCGCGATCTCGACGGTCGCGTCGGTCCGCGTCCAGTCGTTGGCGCAAGGCGACTGCAAGCAGGCGGACGGCAAGTGCGACGATAACGCCGGCACGCAGGCTGCCTCGCAAGGCGGCGCCCAGCCGGGCAATTCGCCTGCCACGTCACCGCAGACCAGCGGCGGCGCCGCGGGGCAGGGTGGTTCGCAATGATACGGCCCTTCAAGCACAGAGCGTCCTCCTCACAGGGCGGCTTCATCATCATTGCGGTGCTCTGGATTCTGGTGGCATTGTCGGCACTTGCGACGATCTTTTCAATGTATTTGTCCAATTCCGCCCGCGCTTTAGGTGCGACTGATGCGGGTGTTCAGGTGGATGCGCTGGTGTCGGCCAGTCTGGAATTGACGGCCTATCAACTGCTATCGGCGGACGAAAAAGCGATTCCCGCGCAAGGGTCGTTCCGTTTCCGGATGGACAATGCGGAAGTACTTGTCACTTTCACCTCGGAAGCCGCGCGGGTCGATCTCAACGCCGCCTCGAAAGAAATGCTCGCCGGCCTGTTTGAGGTTCTAGGCGCAGAACAAAAGGCGGCGGCAGAATTGGCCGATCGCATCGTCGGATGGCGGACACAATCCAAACCCGGGGCGGCTGACGACGAAGGCGCGCTCTATCTTGCTGCGGGTCTCAACTACTCTCCGAGGCAAGCGCATTTTGCCCATGTCAACGAGCTAAGCCTGGTGTTGGGTGCTTCGCCTGTTCTGGTTGAGCGCGCGTTGCCTTATGTGACGGTCTTCAGCAAATCAGCCGACATCGACGTTCTGATTGCGCCGCCGGAAGTGATTGCGGCGCTGCCGGGCATGACACCGGAGATACTCAACAATTTTCTGAAGCAGCGGCCATCGTTGCCGCACGATCAGAAAGCGATCGTGGCCGCGCTCGATCCGGTCAAGGCGACCTTGCCGGAAACCAGGGCTTTCCGTGTCCTGACGACGTTGCGTTTTGACAATGGCCGACGAACTTCGTCCGAAGCGGTGATCTTGTTGGGTAACGCCAAAGGCAGCGACAAGGCCAACACCAGCGCCAGCGATAAGGGCAAGGATGAGGATAAGCGGCCCTACAGCATATTGTCATGGCAGGATCAGGTGGAGACCGTGAGCCGGCCCCTCAAACAGGCAGGTAGGTGATGACGATTTTATCGGAAGCAAGCGCCTTGTTCGATGAATGGATCGCGGCCGTCGCCGGCGCGATCGACTCCATGGTCGGCCGCTATGCGCCCCGGCCGCAGATCGTACTCGGCGGAGAAAGCAGCGGCGTCCTGACCGCAAGGCTGAAATCGGCGCGAAAAGGTCCGGCGCTATCGGATATTTCGTTTCGTGTCTCCAACGGCCGGCCGAGTCCTCCCTTGCCCGCGGATTGGCAGGCGGCGTTCCGTGGCAGCCGGATCGAAACAGATCTGGCGCCGGCTCAGGTTCTGTTCCGGCCGCTCGATTTTCCAAAACAGGCTGCGGATTTTCTGGATGGCATGATCCGCACCCAGATCGACCGTCTGACGCCATGGCCGGCGGAAGATGCCGTGTTCGGCTGGAGTTCTCCATCGCTGAGCGGGCAAGAAAGAATTGAACTGACGCTGGCTGCGACGTCAAAACAGGAAATCGAGCCGCTTGTTCAACTCGCCGCCGGCTTGGGAGCGCAATCGCTCACGGCATTTGCCAAGCCACCCGCCGCCAGCGACCCTCGGGAAAAAATCAAGGTATTCGACCGGCCGCTGCGCAGCGCCGCCCACCGCGTGCTCGATACGCCACGCACCTTGCGTGCCGTCTTGCTGTCGGCCGGTGCTGCGGCCGCGGTCGCGCTGCTCGTGGCGGCTTATTTCGGTGACAGCTTCGATTCCGAACAGCAGCAATTGCTCCAACGGATTTCGCAGCGGCGGGCCGCGCTTCGTTTGGGCCCTGGCGGAAGCTCGGCGCTCGGCCTTCTCGCCAAGCGCAAACAGACGGGGCCGTCGACCGTTGTCGTGCTGGAAGCACTGTCGCAGGCCTTGCCCGACGGGACCTACGTCACCGAGCTTCGGATCGACGGCGACAAGGTTCAGGTGATCGGCATGACGCAGGACGCACCATCGCTCATCCGCCTGATCGAGAAATCGCCGCAGTTCGCGCGTGCGACCTTCTTTGCGCCGACCACGCGCGGGCAAAACGAACCGGGTGAGCAGTTCCACATCGAAGCCCGCATTACGCCGTCCTTTGGATCGAGCACATGAACCTCGCCGTATCCTTGAAAAAATCGCTGGTGAACTCGCCTGTGGTGGCCACAACAGCCTATGTCGGCGTTGTGATCGTCCTTTTGATAGTGACAGCAAGCACTGTCATCGATCTCCTCGGCCAACGGGCATCGGTAGCGGCGACCGTAGCCATGTTGGAGCAATTGGAGGGCCGCAAGCCGGCTGCCGCCGGAAAGCAATCCGGCGATGTCGGCGTTCCCACGGGTTCGGCCTTTCTTGAAGGCTCGACGGTGACGGTTGCGGGTGCGGCCCTTCTACAGCGCGTTGCCGCTGCGGTGACCAAGGCGGGCGGCAATGTGCTGTCGTCCCAGCTTGACATACAGGGCCCGAACGCCAAGGCCGGTTTTGTCAGCATGGTCGCCAACTGCGAACTTGAACAATCGGCGCTGCAATCCCTGCTGTACGATCTTGAAGCCGGAATGCCGTTCCTGTTCATCGACCAGCTTGATATCCAGGTGGCAACGTCGAGCGACGGCAAGTTGCGGTTTCTGCTCGGCGTCTCCGGACAGTGGCAGGGTGCAAAATGACCATACGCAGCTGTGCAATTCGCATTCTGATTCTAGCGTTGCCGTTGTGCGCGGGCGCATCGGCTACGACCGCGATTTCTGATTCCTCTCTCGACGATCAGGCCGACGGTGCCAAAACAAAGTCTTCGGTTCCCTCGACCTGGAGTGAGCCCGCCAGCACCGTCGTGGAGGTGACCATTCCTCCAGCGACGCCGAACACCCCCGCTGCTGCCGAACGCACGCTCAGCGCCAATCCGCTGTGGGAGATGCCGCTCAAGCAGTTCTCCGTCACGCGCGAGCGTCCGATTTTCCTGCCGTCACGCCGCCCGCCGGCTCCGGCCGCGTCGATCGTCACCGTGGCGAAGGTGGTCGCTCCGCCGAAGCCGAAGGAGCCCGAACAGCCGCAACTTTCCCTGGTCGGCACCATCTCGGGCGACGACGCCAGGTTCGGAATTTTCGTCGACCAGGCGACCAAGAACGTGCTTCGGCTGAAGGTAGGCGAGGATTTTCAGGGCTGGCAGCTTCGATCGGTTCAGGCCCGGGAGGCGTCGTTTCAAAAAAACCAGCTGACCTTCGTCGTGGCGTTGCCGCAGCCAGGCCTTTCGCAACCTTCCGTCACCGTTCGCGAGGAAGGCCGGCCGCCCGGCTCCGACGATGGAAAGCTGTTGCCGGTCAACGCGCGCGCGCGCGTCCGCTAGGTTTCGGTTGAGACTCTCGTCTTTCGTTTCGACGCGTTTTCTACCGCAGATAAGTCTACGCAATCTGCGTAAACTTGATTGCTATGCGAACCGGTTTCCATTTCGCTCGAAAACGCTATGGCACAATCAAAAACCATATTGCTGAACGCCCAACGTCAACAGCAGCCCGGCGGCGAGAAACGGTCCGAACGACATCGAGGTCTGGGCGGTTAGCGCGCGCCCCGACAGTTGCGCAACGCCGACACAGGCCAGCGCCGTGATCGTCGCGACCAGCAACACAAGCGGAATTCCGGCAACGCCCACCCAAATTCCCGCCGCGCCCAGGAGTTTGACGTCGCCCAGTCCTAGCCCCTGAACGCCTCTGAACGAAAAATAGAGCCGCCGCAGCAGCCAGAACGCGGCACCGATGGCGGCGCCTTCGCCAAGGGCCTCGATCGCGGCGAGGGGATCGTCGGTCAGGATGATTTTGAGCAGGCCAAGCCCGGCGATCGCGAAATTCAGCCAATCCGGAATGATGCCGTGACGGATATCGATCCAGGCCAGCGTGACACTCAAGACGCACAGCAATGCAAACGACAATAAGACGATCATCCGCGTTGCCTGATCAGATCATTAGCCGTCGTATTGATCCGGTCCCATCGCCCAGAGCCACTGGTCGTAGCCTGCGGCGAAGGTGCGGTTGGTCTGGGCGGGATTGCGGTTGATGAGCGGCCGCAGGAACATCGGATGCGTGGCGCTACGCACCTCATGTTCGATCGTGAAGAGGTGCTTGCCGTTTGCGAGATCGACGATGTCGCGAAAGCGGTATTGATAGGGATTGTCTTCGCTGAAGATGAGATTTCGCTCAGCGAGCGCGCGATGCGGCCCCGAAAAATTCGTGATGTAGATCTGGACGTGATGGCCGTCATATTCCGGCTGCGGCCGGTCGGTCTCGCGAAACACGAGATGCTGGTCCTTGCCGACTTGCACCGACGCCGCGGTGCCGTCGCCGTTCTTCAGTTGCGCCGGCATTCCCATGATCTTCGGATAGAAGTCGCAGATACCCCTGGCGCTGCCGGCGGGAACGTCAAACTCGACATAGGGAATGCCGAGCGTGATCCGTCCGAAGCGATCCGCATCCGGCTCAAAACAGCGCACGCGATTGCCCCAGGGGCAGATCGCTTCGACATAGTCGTTGTGCTCCCGATACGAAAACTTCGTTCCTTCAAGCCGGGCGGCGACGGATGCCAACCGCTCAAGCAGCGCCTTGCGTCCGGAAATGACGAGCGCGGTATAGCCGCGCAGCACCTGCGCCTCGCCGCTTGGCAAATGAAACTGGCTGCGGCCGACGTTGATCCACATGTTGTCGTCGGACGTCATCAGATAAGGGTCGCGCGTCAGCCCCAGCCCCGAAACATAAAACAGCGTGGCCAGTTGCTGATCCGGCACCTGAACATTGACATGTTCGAGATGGATCGAATTGCCGAGGTCTTCGGCGGCGCGGTCGAATTTTCCATGCATGGCGGCGATCCTGATACTAGTGGTCCGATTCTAATATTCGCATCCCTTCTCAGCGGCCACTTTTGCGAATGTTAGAATCAAAGGACTACCAAATATTGATTTCTAGTGGAGTTTTGGATTTGACATTCGCACCGCGAATACGCGGCTACGGGGTAGCGAATGTCAAATCCACTCCACTAGCTCACGACATCATAGGGCAGAGCGCCGCGGTGCGCCAACATTCTATCCGCGCACCAATTTTCACCCCTTCGAAAAACCGCTGATCACCAGCCGGTTGAGACGGCCGGCGAACGCCGCCGGATCTTCCGGCAGTTCGCCGTCCAGAATCTGCGCCTGTTCCAACAGAAGGAAAGAGAGGTCGGCCGCGTCGGTTCCGGCCTTGGGAATCGCCGTTACCAGCGGATGGCGCAGATTGATTTCAAGAATGGGTTTGGTGCCAACGCCACGGTTTTGCCGCGCCAACAGTCGTTCAAGCTCGCGATCGGGACCGTGGCTGCCGGCGACCAGACACGACGCGCTCGAGGTGAGGCGTTGCGAGGCCCGCACATCGGCGACGCGATCGCCGAGATGCAGCTTGATCGCGGCGATAATATTCGCTTCGTCGGCGTCGGATTTGCTCTCGTCCTTCTTGCTGTCGTCGAGCAGCGGCACCAAAGAGAGGTCGATATCGCCCTGGCTTAAGGATTTCAGCGGCTTGCCTTCGAAATCGAGCGGCGCCGAGCTCCAGAACGCATCGACCGGATCGGTGAGGAGCAAAACCTCGATGCCGCGGGCGGTGGCGGATTCCAGCTTGGGATTTCCCTTCAGCCGCTCGATACTGTCGCCGGCCAGAAAGTAGATCTCGGTCTGGTTCGGTTTGAAATCGGCGACATATTGCTTGAGCGTGCGTGCCTCGCCCGAGGTGGTCGTGAATCTCGACAGGGCCAATAGTTTTTCGCGCCGCTCGAAATCCTCGTAAATGCCTTCCTTGATCACCGGGCCGAAAGCATCCCAAATTTTGGCAAAGTTCTCCGGTTGCTTGTCGGCGAGCGTCTCCAGTTCGCCAATGACTCGGCCGGTCACGGCTTTTCGGATTTGCGTCAGTTGCGGATTGTTCTGCAACATCTCGCGCGAAAGATTGAGCGGCAGGTCCTCGCTGTCGATGACGCCGCGGACGAAGCGCAGGTAAGCCGGCAACAGGTCGGCATCGTCGGTGATGAACACCCGCCGCACGTAAAGCTTCACCTGCGATTTTCGTGATGGGTCGAACAGATCGAAGGGTTTGGTGGAAGGCGAAAACAAGAGCACGGCGTAGGAATATCGTCCTTCGGCGCGGTAGTGCAGCGTCATCGCCGGTTCGTCGAAGGCGCCGGCGATCGACTTGTAGGCTTCCTTATAGTCTTCGGGCTTGAGTTCGGATTTCGACCGTTGCCATAGCGCGCTGGCCGAATTGATCTGCTTGGATTCGCCTTTGTCGTCGACCAGTTCGATCGGAAACTGGATATTGTCGGAATAGGCGCGGACGATGCGCTCGATCTCGTACGTCTCGAGATATTTGGCCGCGTCCTTTTTCAAATGCAGGACGATGTTCGTGCCGCGCCTGGGAGCCTGCGTGTCGCTCAACTCCGCGGGCGCGATCTCGAAA
>DATHPL010000528.1:0-1607 GCA_035483915.1 Bradyrhizobium sp. | reverse complement strand
CTGCCGTCCCGACAATCTTAATAACCCATGAATCGGCAGGGCCAAAACGACTTCTCGACGGGACGATGCCAATGATTTGGTTGGTTAACGCAGCATTCGTGGCGAAATTGCGCTCGAACCGATTCGATCCTGGCCCAAATGCGCCGGACCATCCGCCGTCCCGATCTTAACCAGCCGTTAACCATACACGCGGCAAATTCTGCCTACCGCTAGTGTCCCGATTGGGCCGCTGGCCAAGGGAGCGCGGCGATGCCCATCAATGACCTTCCGGCCCTGTCGATCCTGCGTACCAAGATGCAATGGCACCAGGAACGCCAGCGGGTGCTCGCGGAAAACGTCTCCAATTCCAATACGCCCAATTTCAAGCCGCGCGACCTGATCGAGCCGAAATTCGAAGTCGGCAGCGGCAAGGTCGACGGGGGTGCCGCATCGCTGCCGATCGCGCGCACCAGCGCCAGTCACATTGCGCCCGATGGCGGTGATCCGACCTTCGATCAGAATCGCAGGGCCGGTTTTCTGACGCGCCCGGCCGGCAACGCGGTCAATCTCGAAGACGAGATGCTCAAGACCTCCGCCAACCAGATGGACTATGCGGCGATGACTTCGCTCTACAGCAAGAGCCTGCATCTTCTCAAAACCGCGATCGGCAAGGGCTGAGCCATGATCCGCAGTCGAAACGGCTAACCACAGGAGAAGTGCATGGCAAACGATGCGAATGCGAATGACTTCGTCCGCTCGATGGGCATTGCGACGTCTGGGCTGCGCGCCCAGGCCGGCCGGATGCGGGTGATCTCGGAAAACATCGCCAACGCCGATTCGACGTCGCCAGTCGCGGGCGGCGATCCTTACCGCCGCAAGGTGCCGACTTTTTCTTCCGCGCTCGACCGCGCGATGGATGCCCAGGTGGTGACGCTCGGCAAAATCAGATCCGACCAGTCGGCGTTTCACGTCAAATACGAGCCGAGCAACCCGTCGGCGGATGCCGCCGGCAACGTCAAATATCCCAACGTCAATCCGATGGTAGAAATGACCGACATGCGGGAAGCGCAGCGGTCCTATGAAGCCAACCTCAACATCATCGGCGCGACGCGCCGGATGATCCAACGCACGCTCGATATCCTAAAGACCTGACAGGAAGGTTTAACCCATGGCTTCACCTGCAATTGCCGCCAACGCCTATGCCTCGGCCGCCCGCGTCCTCGACACCGGAGGGGCGGGCAAGCCGGCGGATTCCGGCGGGCAATCTTTCAGCGACGTGTTGAAAGACGCCGTCGGTGGCGTGCTCGATGTCGGGCGCAAATCCGATGCGCAGACGGTGGCGATGGCATCCGGCAAGGCCAACGTGATGGACGTGGTGACGGCCGTGGCGGAGACCGATGTAGCGGTCTCGACGCTGGTGTCGGTACGCGAAAAGGTCATCGCGGCCTACGAAGACATCATGAAGATGGCGATCTGACGGGGGAGAGTGGGCGAGTGGCGAATAGTGAATAGCGAGTGGGGGAAACGAACCATTCGCTATTCGCCACTCCATATTCGCTGACCCAATAATGAAACAGAAGAACAGTAAGGACCCAAATGACTGGTGCAGAAACCCTTGACGTGGCGCG
>DATHPL010000527.1:0-3486 GCA_035483915.1 Bradyrhizobium sp. | reverse complement strand
CTGCCGACGCTCAACCATCCGCGCCGGGTGCAGCAGACGACGCGCGATGCGGTCGCTCACCTGCTTCAGGGAATTCCGGGCTGCCGCGTTCCGCAAGCCGCGCGATTGAAAGCGGGTGGCGATCGTTCGGAAGCGGCGCTGGCGGCGACGCTGCCAATTTCCTCCGCGATTCTCGCCCGGCCGGTCGGTACCCATGGCGGCGACGATTTCGAGAAGGTCGAGGATATCGCAGGCCTGTCGGCTTTCCTGTCGCAGCGTCCCGATCACGACCACTATCTGATCGAATATATCGACTACCTTTCCGCCGACGGCCATTTCCGGAAATACCGGTTCATCTTCGTCGACGACCAGATCCTGCCCTATCACCTCTGCATCGGGCGCGACTGGAAACTGCATCACATCAACACCGACATGGCTCATCAGCCGTGGATGCAGCAGGAGGAAGCGGCGTTTCTGAACGATTCCGCCGCCGTATTCGGGCCGGCTCAATTTGAGGCGCTGCACGAGATCCGTCGGCGCGTCGGTCTCGACTATTTCGGGATCGATTGCGGTCTCGACGCGTCGGGGAATGTCGTCGTGTTCGAGGTCAACGCCTCGATGCTGGTTCACACCCGCAACGAGGGTTTCCTCTACAAGACGCCGGCGGTGGAGCGCATCAAGCGCGCCTATGATGCGATGCTTCGCAAGCTCGCAACCGGAGCCGCCTCAAGCTAAGCCGCCGTAAGCTGAACCGCGGCGCTAGACGTCCGACTGCTACTTCATTTCCTGCACTTCGAGCATGGCCTTCAGCGTACCTTCGCTGAGCCGCCCGCGCGGATGTTGCGGCTTGCGTTCGGCGCCCTCGATCTCGGAAAAGTTTTGCGGCGGAGGGCGGTTGACGATCGGCGCCGGCTGGCCGGTGCCGCCTGTCTCGCGTGCATCGGCCATCTCGTCGAGTTCGTTGAGCATGCCGATGCCGATGCGGCGCTTCTTTTTCTCGATCTTCTTCGGCGGCGGCGGCGTGTAGATGATCGGCGGCAGCGTGTGATGTTTTGACATGTTCGATTCCTTCGGTGAGGAACTCACGCAACCGAAACGAAAGCTAGCAACGCCAACTAAGCAAAGCCCGGGCCAGATAAATTACCTTTATAAATCAAGGGACAATTGCTTCGGCGCGGTTAAGACCCCGGCAAGCTTTGCCCGGCGACAGGCAGTGAATTCCGCAAACGTTTCCGATGATTTCTAGATAGCCCTGCAAGCAGCCGCACCCGGAAAATGATCGGGTCATCGCTTACGTGTTTTTCTGCCGTGGACGATTTTTCGGGCGTCGTGGCAATGTTGGTCATGGTCACACCGCCGGCGACGCGCCTATACGGAAAAAAGTTGGACTCGGCGGAAGTCGGCGACCTGAATTAGGGCATTGCTGGAAACCGATATACTCTAAAATGCACCATGAAACGCGGCGGAGTCCATGAAGCCTCTTTCGGAAAATTTCTTCAAGCTATCCAGCGCTCAATTTGCCGAGCGAGATCGAATCGAGGCCTCGCGCGAAGTCATCGGCCGTTCGTTCATGAAGATGAAGTTCGAGCTGAAGCCCGACGTTCCGTTCAACATAGACATGGTCTTTCGCGTCTTGCCCGACCTTGTTCTGGCTTCAGGCTCCTGCTCGGCGATGGATTGCCTGCGCACGCCGGATCTGATCGAAAGCGACGACATCATTCTCTCGATTGCCCTGTCCGGCGATTCTATTCTTCACGTCCGGGGCAAGGAGATTCCGATCGGCGGCAGCACCGCGGCGCTGACGCGCACGGCCGACGTCTGCCGCTGCGAAATCCAGTCGGCTTCCGATGTCATCAATTTTCGCTTCCCGTTCGGCAAGATCGTCCCATTGATCGCTGATCTCGACGCCGCCACGACGCGTCCGATCCCGGTCAACACCGAGGCGTTGCGGCTGCTCGTGCATTATGCCGCCATGTTGAAGGAAGAGGACTGGGTAACGGAGCCGAACCTGCAAAGCCTGATGGCGAGCCACCTCCAGGATTTGGCGGTACTGGCGATCGGGGCGACGCGCGATGCCGCTGTGGTGGCAGGCGGCCGCGGCGTTCCGGCCGCCCGTCTGCGGGCGATCAAGGCGGATATCGTCAAGAGCATCACCGACCGTGATCTCTCGATCGACGCGGTCGCCCTGCGTCACGGAATTACACCGCGCTATGTGAGCATGTTGTTCGATGGCGATGGGACCACGTTTTCGGAATTCGTGCTGCTTCAGCGGCTCAATCGGGCCTACCGGATGCTGGCCGACCCGCGATTTTCCGATCGCACGGTCGGTTCGCTGGCATCGGAAGCGGGCTTCGGCGATCTGTCCTACTTCAACCGGAGCTTCCGCCGGGTCTATGGCATGACGCCATCCGACGTACGGGCTAATTCGAAAAACCTGCGGCCGAATTAAAACGGCACGGGCTTGGCCCGAAAGCGGTCGTCGCCATCCGCGGTGGTCTCCTTTATCCGGCCGTCCGCGCTTTGCGGCCTTCGATCGGATATTGCGGATCGTTGTAGCCGGGCGTCGAGGGATGGCCGCTGACCACGAGCCGGTCGACCAAGGCTTCGTCCTCGGCGGTGAAGCGATACTCGAGCGCGCGCACGTAATCGTCCCATTGCTCTTCGGTGCGGGGACCGGCGATCACGCCGGTGACGAAGGCGCTGTTGAGTACCCAAGCGACCGCGAACTGGCCGGCGGTGATGCCGTGCGCTTCGGCATGCTTGCGGATCTCCTGCGCCAGCTTCAGCGATTCCGGGCGCCACTCGGTTTGCATCATGCGGGTGTCGCTGCGGCCAGCGCGCGTGTCCTTGTCGGGCGCCGCATCGGGGCTGTATTTTCCGGTCAACACGCCGCGCGCGAGCGGGCTGTAAGGCACGATGCCGAGCCCGTAATAACCGCAAGCCGGGAAGTGCTCGACTTCAGGCATGCGATTCATCGCGTTGTAATAGGGCTGGCTGACGATCGGACGGTCGATGCCGAGGTCGTCGCAGATGTTGCAGATTTCGGCGACGCGCCAGGCGCGAAAGTTCGAGACGCCGAAATAACGTACCTTGCCTTGCTTGATCAGTTCGCCCATCGCGCGCACGGTCTCCGTCAGCGGCGTCGAGTGGTCTTCCTTGTGCAGGTAATAGATATCGATGTAGTCGGTGCCGAGTCGCTTCAGGCTCTCGTCGGCAGCTTGCAATACCCAGCGGCGTGACAGGCCCCCGCGATTGGGATCGTCGCCCATCTGGTTGGCGAGCTTGGTCGCCAGCACCCATCCCGGCCGGTTGTTGGAGATGGCGCGTCCGACCACGGTCTCCGAGCCGCCGTTCGAATAGGCGTCCGCCGTATCGATGAAATTCACGCCGGCTTCGCGCGCTTTCGCAACGATCCGTGTCGAGGTGGCCTCATCGGCCGGACCGCCGAACATCATGGTGCCGAGGCAGATCGGCGAGATTTTCAGGCCGCTGCGGCCAAGCTGACGA
>DATHPL010000526.1:0-20571 GCA_035483915.1 Bradyrhizobium sp. | reverse complement strand
GCGGTGATCGACCCGGCCGCGGGCTCCGAGAGCGGACGCATCGGCAACCTCAATCCGCAGAGCGCTCTCAAGAAGAAGTAACCCGACAGATTCACGAAAGCTCCCGCCTAGGGGAGCAGATACGAGACGGAGTACGACAATGACAAAGGCGCTCAAAGGCGTTCGAATTCTCGATTTCACCCACGTTCAATCGGGGCCGACCTGCACGCAACTGCTGGCCTGGTTCGGCGCCGACGTGATCAAGGTGGAGCGTCCGGGCGTCGGCGACATCACCCGCGGCCAATTGCAGGACGTCCCGAACGCGGACAGCCTGTATTTCACCATGCTCAACCACAACAAGCGTTCGATCACGCTCGACACCAAGAACCCCAAGGGCAAGGAAGTCCTGACCGCGCTGATCAAGAGCTGCGACGTGCTGGTCGAGAATTTCGGCCCCGGCGTGCTCGATCGCATGGGCTTTCCGTGGGAGAAGATCCAGGCCATCAACCCGAAGATGATCGTGGCCTCGATCAAGGGCTTTGGTCCCGGCCCCTACGAAGACTGCAAGGTCTACGAGAACGTCGCGCAATGCACCGGGGGTGCGGCCTCCACCACCGGCTTCCGCGACGGCCTGCCGCTCGTGACCGGCGCGCAGATCGGCGACAGCGGCACCGGATTGCATCTGGCACTCGGCATCGTCACCGCACTCTATCAGCGCACCCATTCGGGCAAGGGCCAGAAGGTTACTGCCGCGATGCAGGACGGCGTGCTCAACCTCGCGCGCGTCAAACTGCGCGACCAGCAGCGTCTCGCACACGGTCCGCTCAAGGAATACAGCCAGTTCGGCGAAGGCATTCCGTTCGGCGATGCCGTGCCGCGTGCCGGCAACGATTCCGGCGGCGGCCAGCCCGGCCGCATCCTCAAGTGCAAGGGCTGGGAAACCGATCCGAACGCTTACATCTATTTCATCACCCAGGCGCCGGTTTGGGAAAAGATCTGCGACGTGATCGGCGAACCGGGCTGGAAGACTGATCCGAACTACGCCAAGCCGCCGGCCCGCCTGCCGCGCCTGAACGAGATCTTCGCCCGCATTGAGCAGTGGACCATGACCAAGACCAAGTTCGAGGCCATGGAGATCCTCAACAAGGACGACATTCCCTGCGGCCCAATCCTGTCGATGAAGGAACTCGCCGAGGATCAGTCGCTGCGCGCAACCGGCACCGTCGTCGAGGTGGACCATCCGACCCGGGGCAAATACATCTCGGTCGGCAACCCCATCAAGCTCTCGGACTCGCCGAGCGACGTAAAGCGTTCGCCACTGCTGGGCGAGCACACCGACGAGATTCTGCGCCAGGTGCTCGGCTTCTCCGACCACCAGGTGAAGGAAATCCACGATTCGGGCGCACTCGACCCGCCGCGCAAGCAAGCCGCCGAATAAAGGCTGCTTCAGAAAAACCGATCAGGCCGCCGGGTTCCGGCGGCCTTTTTCTTTTGAAATCAACAGATTATCTGCAAGGCCTCAGCACTTGGGTTGAGTTTTATGTTGCGTTGCAAGATTTTCTATGCTGCTATGCAAACAAATGAATTGCGGCTGGTATCTGGTATACCTATGTTCGGAACAGCAAGATGACTTCCACCGCAAGGAACACCATGTCCAAGACCGCTTCTCTCCGTCTGACCCCCTCCTCTAGCTGGTTCAGCCGCCTGCTGGCAGTGATCGACCACGTCCTGATGACCAACGCCCGCATCGCGAACCGCAACGGTGACCTGCCTTATTTCGGTCTCTGACGGGTCAAGCGAACCCGATTTCAGAACGTTTTTCGAAAAGGACCCCGGTTTAGCCGGGGTCTTTTTTTTGGCCCTGCGCGGCCACCTGCGACCAAGAGTGTCGAACAATGTCCTTGCGCTCTGGCATATCACATACCAATATGCGCGGACCGGTCACGCCTATTACATAAAACAAAAGCGTACCAGGGGAGGACTTATGGAGCCCACTTCAGAAACCGCCACTGCCCCTCAGGGCGCCTACTTCCGCTGGCTTCAGCTTTTGATGGGCATCGTTTGCATGGCGATGGTTGCAAACCTGCAATATGGCTGGACGCTATTCGTCGATCCCATCGACCAGAAATATCATTGGGGCCGCGCGGCGATTCAGTTGGCCTTCACGCTCTTCGTGGTGACCGAGACCTGGCTTGTCCCGGTCGAAGCGTGGTTCGTTGATAAATATGGCCCACGTTTCGTCGTCGCCTTTGGCGGCATCATGGTTGCACTCGCTTGGGTGCTCAACTCTTACGCCGACTCGCTCGTGCTGCTCTACGCCGCATCGATCGTGGGTGGCATCGGCGCCGGCTCGGTGTACGGCACCTGCGTCGGCAACGCACTGAAATGGTTTCCCGACCACCGCGGTCTTGCCGCGGGCGCTACTGCGGCCGGATTCGGCGCGGGCGCCGCGCTCACTGTCGCGCCGATCGCGAAAATGATCGCCGCGAGCGGTTATGAGAGCGCGTTTTTCAATTTCGGCATTGGACAGGGTTTGGTCGTCCTGGCCGTAGCGCTTTTCCTCCGCCCGCCGTCGGTGGCCATGCCGGTGAAAAAGAAACAGCTCAATCTGCCGCAAACCAAGATCGACTATACACCGTCGCAGGTGCTGCGAAGCCCGATCTTCTGGATCATGTATCTGGTTTTCGTCATGGTCGCGGCGGGCGGCCTGATGACGGCAGCCCAGATTGCACCGATCGCCCACGACTACAAGATCGCCAATGAGCCCGTGAGCATGTTCGGCTTTCAGATGGCGGCTTTGACCTTCGCCATTTCACTCGACCGCATTTTTGATGGCTTTGGCCGGCCGTTCTTCGGCTTCGTCTCCGACAATATCGGGCGCGAGAATACGATGTTCATCGCTTTCGGGACGGCCGCTGCGATGCTGCTGACGCTGTCGGTCTATGGCCACAACCCGATCGTCTTCGTATTGGCAACCGCCGTGTATTTCGGCGTGTTCGGCGAGATCTACAGTCTGTTTCCCGCCACCAGCGGCGACACGTTCGGCGTCAAATTCGCCGCCACCAACAGCGGCATGTTATATACGGCGAAAGGCACCGCCGCCCTGCTCGTCCCGATCGCGAGCCTCGTCGCCTCGCACTATGGATGGCAGGCGGTTTTCGTGATCGCCGTCGCACTCAACGCCACCGCTGCGCTGATGGCCATATTCGTCATCAAGCCGATGCGCCGCACCTTCATCCTCGGCGGCGAAGCCCCCGCCGATGCGACGACACGCAACGCGCGCGTCGCCTGAATCCCCTTTCAATCCGATGGAAGAGGCGCGTGACCCGCGCCTCTTTTTTTGGCCGCGACCGTCTGGAATACAAAATACAACGAATTGACCGTGCCGTTCGAACGTCGGACGAGCGCTTAAAACGTCAATGATATTGCCATTTTTCTTGGAGGAATCGCGCTCAGAAGCTGATTGACAATTGGTATAACGTATACCAATCTGGCGTCACTGATCCCGCGAATGACCTGAAGGAGCTTGCGATGAAAGTCGGAGACATCCTGCGCAAAAAGACCGCGCGTATTTCCACCATTCGAATGAACGAGACCGTGGCCATTGCGGCTCAGCTGATGCGCGCCGGCAATGTCAGCGCCCTCGTCGTCAAGGACGTCGTGCGGACCGAGGGCAACACTGCTGTCGGCATGTTCACCGAGCGCGACGTCGTGCGCGCCATTGCCGAGCATGGCGCGGCCGGGGTCAACATGAAAGTGTCGCAGCTGATCTCGGTTCAGCAACTGGTGTCGTGCAGTTCCAACGACACGCTGGAAGAGGTCCGGCACCTGATGAACCAGCATCATATTCGCCACCTGCCTGTGATCGATGATTACAGCCTGTGTGGTGTGATCAGCATCCGGGATATTTCAACGGCTTTTGACGACCAAGCCATGGCGGCGGCGCTGGCCATTCCGGCCTAACGCCCTTCCCGTCTCGTCAAGATTTATTTGTGGCTCCGAATTCATTCGGAGCCGCCGGTTGGCTTGTGCCCTTTTTCCAGCATCGACATTTTCGAGGAAAGCTTGATGAAAATCTGTATTTACGGCGCCGGCGCCATCGGCGGTTATCTCGGGGTCCAGTTCGCGCGCGCTGGCGCTGATGTGAGCCTGGTTGCGCGCGGCGCTCACCTCGCCGCGATGCAGACCAACGGACTGAAGCTTTTGATCGGGGATGAAGAACGCGTGGTCCATCCACGCTGCACCGACAATCCCGCCGAACTCGGTCCGCAGGATTTCGTCATCATCGCCTTGAAGGCGCATTCGATCACCGGCGTCATCAATGCGATGCAGCCCTTGCTTTCAGAGCGAACGCGCATCGTGACCGCGGTCAACGGGATTCCCTACTGGTACTTCTACAGGCATGGCGGTGCTTACGAAGGCTCGACGCTCGAAAGCATCGATCCCGGCGGACGGCAATGGCGCGAATTGGGGCCTGCGCGCGCCATCGGATGCATCGTTTACCCCGCGACCGAGATCGTGGCGCCCGGCGTCATCCAGCACGTCTACGGCGACCGTTTTCCGATCGGTGAACCCTCCGGCGAGACGACGGAGGACGTCACGTGCCTGTCGGCGCTGTTCAGCGAAGCCGGCATGCAGGCGCCCGTGCTCGACCGTATCCGTGACGAGATCTGGCTAAAGCTCTGGGGCAATGTCTGCCTCAATCCCATTAGCGCGCTCACGCATGCGACCCTCGACGTGATCTGCTCCGATCCCGCGACGCGCGCGTTGTCGAAGGCGATCATGATCGAGGCCCAGACGATCGCAGAAAAGTTCGGCGTCAAATTCCGCGTCGACGTCGAACGGCGGATCGAAGGCGCCCGCAAGGTCGGCGCACACAAGACCTCCATGTTGCAGGATCTCGAGCGCGGCCGACCGATGGAAATCCAGCCGCTGGTCTCGGTGGTTCAGGAAATGGGCCGATTGACCGAAACCCCGACACCGGCGCTCGATGCCGTGCTGGCGCTCGTGGTCCAGCGGGCCAAAATAGCCGGGCTTGGCTGCACTCCGAACCTGGCCGAGGCCAAAGCGCCGGCCTTTGCCTGATCGTGCCCGGTATGCAGCGTTGAGCCGTTGCGGTTATGGACATTTGCCGGCCGTAGCGGGATAAGGCCGGAATAACCGACCGCCATACGCTCAACCGGGAATGATCCGCATGAAGGCCTATGTTTACGGCGCCAATGGCGCTGAAATCACCGACGTCGCCAAGCCCTCCCCGAAAGGCACACAGGTGCTGGTTCGCGTCCACGCGTGCGGTCTCAACCGCGCCGATCTCGGTATGACCAAGGGGCATGTGCACGGTGCCGCCGGCGGTGTCGGCACCGTGCTTGGCATGGAATGGGCCGGCGAGATCGCCGAACTCGGTCCGGACGCCAAAGGCGTCAAGGTCGGCGACAAGGTGATGGGTTCGGGCGCGGCCGCCTTTGCCGAATATACGCTGGCCGATCACGGCCGGTTGTTTCGCGCGCCTTCGAACATGAATTTCGACGAAGCCTGTACCTTGCCGATCGCGATCACCACCATGCACAACGCGGTCGTGACGATCGGCGGTTTGCAGGCGGGACAAAGCGTGATGATCCAGGGCGCGAGCTCCGGCGTCGGGCTGATGGCGATGCAAATCGCCAAATTCAAGGGCGCAAAGCTCGTTGTCGGATCTTCCACCGATGCGAGCCGCCGCTCCCGCTTGAAGGAATTCGGCGCCGATCTTGCGGTTGATTCCAGCGATCCCGGCTGGGTCGATCAGGTGTTACAGGCGACATCGGGCGAAGGCGTCGACCTGATCGTCGATCAGGTGTCGGGCAAGGTCGCGAGCCAGAATCTGAAGGCGACCAAAATCAAGGGCCGTATCGTGAATGTCGGCCGGCTCGGCGGTACCCACGCCGACTTCAATTTCGATCTGCATGCGGCGCGCCGCATCACCTATATCGGCGTCACCTTCCGAACCCGCTCGATCGAGGAAATCCGCGAAATATTCAAAGAGGCGACCAAGGACCTGTGGGCGGCGGTGGAGTCTCGCCAATTGCAGCTACCGATCGACAAGGTGTTTGCCTTCGACGACATCGGCAAGGCATTCGCGCATATGGACGCCAACAAGCACCTCGGAAAGATCGTCGTGACGTTTTAAGATCACATCCGGGAGTTTCCGATGAATCGTTTTGTCATTGTGATGGCAGCGGCGGCCTTCGCCGCCTCGACGCTCAGTGCTTTTGCGCAAGATGCACGCCAGATATTGGCGCCCACGGGAAAACTGCGGGTTGGCGTCTATTTCGGCAGCCCCACCTCGATGGTTCGCGACAGCAAGACCAACGAGGTCCATGGCCTGAGCTTGGATCTGGGCCAGGAACTGGCCCGACGGCTCAACGTCCCCTTCGAGCAAGTCAGCTACCAGCGAATTTCCGATGTCCTCGAAGGCATGAAAGCCGGCGATGTCGACTTCACGGTCAGCAATTCCACGCCGGCGCGCGCCGCCACGGTGACCTTCAGCCAGAATCTGCTCACGATCGAACTCGGATATCTCGTCGCGGCCCGTTCGCCGATCATGACGATTGCCGACATCCAGAAGCCCGGCCTGCGGATCGGCGTCACAAAAGGAAGCACGTCGCAAGGCACGATTCCGAAACTGCTGCCGAATGCAACGGTCGTGCCCGCGGAGAATTATAAACGCGGCATCGAAATGCTCGAACACGGCGAGATCGACACTTACGCCACCAACAAGCCGACCTTGTTCGAGATGTCCGACCAGATGCCGGGGTCACGGATATTGGATGGCCGATGGGGCGAAGAACACCTTGCGGTCGCGATCCCGAAAGGTCACGAGGCCGCACTGGAATACATCCAGCATTTCGTTGAAGAAGTGCAGACCAGTGGGCTCGTTGCCCAAACCGCCGAACGTGCCGGATTGCGAGGCGCGGTGAAGGCGCAATAAGACCTGATAATCCGCCGATCGGGCGGCCCTCAGGAGATATTGCGCGCTCTGGCCGAGCTTTCCTAGCTCAACAAAGTACGTGTCTTCGTACTGGCATCATAGATTTCGATCTGAAGCATCGGATAAGTCGACTTCAGCTTTCGACCCGATGCTTCTGCTGCGTCGACAGTGTCGAACTCAGACTTGAAATGACCATCGACAACCGTGACGAACCCATCGACGGGAGGCCTGTCAGCTCGAAGTATTTTCTTCGGCTCTGGCTCTTCAATGGAGAGAACGGGTTTTTTCATCTTTTGAATCCTTTCATAATCATCGCAACAATTCCATTTGCGACGATGCCATCTGTCACTTTCGGAAATCCAGACTGCGCAAGATGATGCCGGGCGGCGTGCCCTCGAACTCCCTTGCCACAAACTTGCAGGCGGCACGCTCTTCAATCTGATCGCGCAACCGCATAAATTGCGCTTCGCGCTGGTCAGGTTTGATCCGCTCTGATTTTTCCAGGTCGTCCATGGCGGATGTGCTGACGGCGCAAGGTATTTCCCTTTCGCCATCAACCATCGAAAACAGCACGACCATCCGGTCAAATTCGTAACTGCCAAAACTGCCGCGTGTCAGAGCCATTTTACTTGCCTCTCCTGGAGGACGTTGCGGCCTTCAATCGATGTCCTGATTGGCCGCAAGATACAGGTCGCCCCTTTTGTAATTATGAAGCGGGTGCTGCTCTTTTGATCTTTACCGGAGGCGGATTGATCTCCAATATCCTGCGAAGACAATCGGCCTCGGAATCGTGCGGCCCCGAGACGAACGTTCCGCTCACCTTCGTGCTGTACCAGCCGGATACGACGCCAAGCCGAAGCGACTCTTCCGTCTTGACGTGACGCGGCGAGAGATTTTGCATGGACTATATGACTTTCAGGTTGGCGTTCGATCCTTGATCGAGCGCTTGGAAGTCTCCGACCATTCGAAGACCAGGTTTAGTTCAGCTCTTGTCGGAGAGCCGGTTGAAATCAGCAAAGACAGCCGCGATCAGATCGCGATGATGGGCATCGCCAGGAGCCAGCTCCGCGGCATATAAATTCAGTACGTAGCGCGCCTTGGCGGCGGCCTCCGGCCAGGACGCAGCTTCAACCGACAGAAGCTGGCTTTCGACCGCGCTTTGCCGCTCGCGCAATTGTGTCGCGTTGTTTTCGACCTCCGCCAGAGCACGCCTGATATCGGTGGCTTTTTGCGCGGCCATGCCCCGATGCTTGTCGAGATCGAGCGGCTTGTCATTCATGGGGCGCGCTCGCATCCATGCGCTGGGCGTCGGACAAATCGACCGAGCCGATCGAAAGCATCTCCATCGCCGAATTCTGCGCCGCCGCCGGCACCATGATCATGGTGGCAACCCGGCGAAACGCCGGAAACGACAACCCTTCGATCATCTCCTCATCGGTGATGATCTCATAAGCCCCCGGAGGCAACAGGCGGTCGATACCCCTGATCCGGAAGGGATGCTGAAACGTGATGGTTTCCCGTCGCGATCGCGTGGTCATGGCGTAATAGGCGCCGTCAACCGACCTCGCCCGATTCTGTTGGGATGCATCGATTTACCGTGCGCTCTTTTCGACCGATTAGCCATCGCTTTCTCACGAGATTGACGCCCCAGGCCGAATAGCCGCGCTTGCCTTGTATTCCGCTGCTTTCGTCGCCATTTCAAAGGGATCCCGGAACATTTCCGGCAATCGGCAGGCAAAGCCCTCCCAGCGACCTGGTTGAAGCCTGTGCCGGCGCATTCAAAGATTCTTCCATAACCGTTTTCGAAGTCGCGCAGCACGGCTTCGGAACGAAGAAGGCGTGCAATTCCGCAGTGGCTGGAACCAGGTGTCCGCATGAAGATCCGTGTCGGCTTCGAGATGATCTACGACTTTCCGCAGCCGACGCCGTTGATCGCGGTGGTTGGCACGCATTTCTCAAGGGCCTCCGACATCCTCGAGCCCGACTACCTGACGATCAGCCCTTCGGTACCGATCACGCCCTATCGCGACGGCTTCGGCAACTGGTGCAGCCGCATCGTCGCTCCTGCCGGCCGGGTGCGCCTTGCTGCCAATGGTCTCGTTCGAGATAGTGGCCTGCCCGACGTGATCGTGCCTGCCGCCACGCAACACGCGGTGGAGGATCTTCCGGCGGAAGCCATCGTCTATCTGCTCGGCAGCCGCTACTGCGAAACCGATCGGCTTTCCGATCTTGCGTGGAAGCTGTTTGAGAAGACGGCGCCGGGTTGGGCGCGGGTGCAGGCGATTTGCGACTTCGTCCACCATCACATCGCGTTCGGATACGAACACGCGCGCTCGACCAAGACGGCATGGGAAGCGTTCGACGAGGGCAAGGGCGTGTGCCGTGATTACGCGCACCTGGCCATCGCATTCTGCCGCTGCATGAACATCCCGGCGCGGTATTGCACCGGCTATCTCGGTGATATCGGCATGCCGCCTCCCCACGCCGCCGGCGATTTTGCCGGCTGGTTCGAGGCCTATATCGGCGGTCACTGGCATACGTTCGATGCGCGCAACAACATTCCGCGAATCGGTCGGGTCCTGATTGCGCAGGGCCGCGACGCAGCCGACGTTCCGATTACCCAGACTTTCGGACCAAACACCCTGGTCAACTTCACGGTCTGGACCGATGAGGTTGTCTAGACAGAAACGCGATTAGCCTCGCTATCCGACGAGGGAACTGTTACAGTTTTCAACATCACCGCGCTCCCCCTGGGCTTTCATCGGTGACTGAGAGCGCTCGCGCTCCCGCCTCAACCAAAGAAGGCGGTCACATGTCCGACACCCACAAATTCGATTTTCGAGAGTGGCTTGTTCCTCCGCTGCTGGTGCCGCTGTTTTTCGGGCTGCTGATCGCCGCGGTCGCTGTTTTTCGCTGATAGATGGCTGGAGTCTCCGTGAACGAAAGACTGGAAACGCTGAAGAAGGCCCGTGAACGCATGGTCGAGGAACGGGACGCCCATGTGAAGGTGCTGGCCGCTCCTTTTGACCGGGACAAAGCGGAGCGCGCGCGCAACAAATTCCTCGAGACTCAGATGGTGATCGACGCGCTGGAGCGCGCCGTGAACGCTGAGGAGCGCGCGCTGCCCTCGCCTTGAGTCCCGCGCGTCAGGCATCGCCGCCGATGTCGGGACAGGCCGAGCCGGCGGTAACCGATAGCTATTCGGTGCGGCCGGCGGATCGAGCTGCACCGCGAACACGACATTGGCATCCCGTCAGTGTCGAACAATGCAAGGAGAGCGACATGGCCAAGGGCGAGCAAAAAGGCAATCGGGAAGTCAAGAAACCCAAGAAGCAGCAGATCAAGACCATTGCCGCGGCGCCAAGCCAAAAGACCGCAGGGTGGCAGCCGAGCTTCGGGAAGAAAAAATAAAAAACAGCTACCCCGACTAACGCCAGCATCCGACACGCTGGTGGTCCAAACGCATTTGAACCCGTCCCGTTTGGCGAAGCGCTGAACTATTGGCGCTGATTGAGATATCCCTCCAGCCCCGCGGGCCACAGCACCCGCAAGGAATCACAATGAAAAAAATCGTCGCCGCTCTGGTGCTGTGCGGATCCGCGCAAGGTGCTCTTGCCGCCGGACCAGACTGTCGCGCGATCCAGAGTGCGGGCGAGCGGCTCGCTTGCTACGATGCCGCGTCGCTTCCGAAAAAGGACAAGCCGGCGCTGCCTGAAACCGATGCATCGCGCGCCGCCTACCAGGACCCTCTGGTCGCGGAAGACGCGCGAACCGCCGCCAAGCTCAAGAATATTTGTCGCGGGTGTTGATGCGTACGGTCAAAGGGTTGCGCCTAACAGCGCCCTGCCCGTTTGCCCAAATGATTGCGCGCGCCTGATCGATTTTTCGGAACCACACACTCCCTCTTGCGTTCTCACCGGATGCTTCGAGGAATTTGGTGATGAAACAGGTCTTCGATCAGCTCTTGAAATTTCTGCATGACGGGATTGCGGCGATCTTCCGCTTCGTCGAACTGATCTGGACCTGGTCGGTCGATCAGATCAGCAGATTGGCGTCCGCGCCGTGGCAACAGTGGCCGCTGTGGAAGGAATTCCTTCTGCTCCTGATCCTGGTGGCAGTGGTCTGGGCGCTTTACCGGGTGGGCCGCGAGCTGTTGTTCGCAGCCGCGGCGATACTGGCGGCCTTCGCCGATCTGCTTGGCGTGCTGGTGCGAACGCTGCCACATGTCATGCTGGCTGGTGTTATCGCCCTTGGAGGCGTCTGGCTCATCAACCACCTCGACAACTCGTTGGTGCGAATGCCGACCTGGCTCCAGGCCAGCGAACAAACGAACTCACCTGAGAAAACCAGCCTGCCTGAGAATCGCCAGAGCAGCCCGCCTTCGCCCCAGCAAAGTAATTCGTCTCAGGATCAGAAGTGAGTGGGTTTCGAGCCGGCTACCAGGGTGAAAGTTCCCGGCCTGCCTCTCGTCGTGGAACCCCGAAGCCGAGCTATCACAATCCAACGATCTGGAGGAGCGCCGACCACAGGCCAACGCGTTCGCTCAGCCTGTCCAGCCGCTTGAGAGCGAGCGCCTGCCTCTTGCCGGCCGCCTTGCTGTACCATTCGATCGCCCGTTGACGATCGGCGGGAACGCCGAGGCCCTGCTCATAGGCCCAACCGAGATCGTAGAGAGCGTCCGGATCGCCTCCTTCCGCGGCCTTGCGGAAGAAGTCGATCGCCTTGACGTAGTCCTGCGGCAGGCCATCGCCACCATGGGTATAAAGCAGACCGATGTTCATCAGAGCCCAGGCCGAGCCTTGCTCAGCCGCAAGTGAAAACCACTTTTCGGCTTCCTTGTAGTTCCTCGCAACACCACGGCCGTCCCGATACATTGAACCGAGCCACGACTGGCCTTGCTCGTCTCCGGCCACGGCCGACTTGGCGTACCATTGTGCGGCAAGCGTGTCGTCGCGCGGCACACCCAACCCCTTCTCGTACAGGTAGCCCAGGCGCGTCTGGCTATACGAGGCACCTTGTTCGGCTGCCAGCCGGTACCAGCGCGCGGCCTCGGGTAGATCAATCGCAACCCCGAGTCCTTCTTCGTACATGTAGCCCAGATCGGATTGAGCGACCGGATGCCCCGTATCCGCAAGAGGCTTCAGCAACACGAGAGCGAGCCCATAGTTCTTTTGCTCGATAGCTTTGACTCCGGCGTCGTAGCTTGGGCTGGTTTCGGTGATGTAGGGAACAGGCTTCCTGGTCAACCCAACCCAGCCGCGCTCCATCTCGCCGAATTTCTCCATGGCCTTCCTGACGTCCTCGGCAAAAGAGGCAGGGCATACCGGCGCATCGAGCTTAACCAGCAAATGAGCCTTCTGGCGCACGGTTCGGCCATCGATGACGGTTTCACCCGTCACATCGACATGTCCGTTTGCTTCGCCATAGGCCGTCATGCCCTTGAAGTCCGCAGCGTAAGTCATCGGCGCCGGCTTGTGGGAAACGTTAAGCCCAGTAGGCAGCGCCATCGAAGCCGTCTGTTCGTACTCCAGCGATCCGCATACAAACGGCCGGTCCGGCGCGGACTTGACGCTCGTCGACAGAAACTGCGCCCGGGGATCGGGCAGAGCTGCGACGCGCATCGAAGGCCACTTGCCCATCTCAAACCTGGCGAGCCGAAAATTCATTGTGACGGCATATTCGTCGGACAGCGCATAGGAATCGGGGACCGTAAAATCCCCGGTTCCTTCCTGCTTGGCGCCTTCGATCAGTTCGTCCGCGGCATGCTTGCGATCCTTGTCGAGCCGTTCGGCAAGGAGGCGTTCTATAGCCGCGCCCACGCCGCGGCCCGAAGAAATGGCGCGACCTTCCCGGCTGCCATCGGCTGCGAGCACATAGTCGACGTCATAGCTGTAACGATGGCGCTCCGGCGGCATCACCGGGATCCGGTCGAGATGGCCCGTATCGATGTTGAGCACGGGCTTGCCGCTGAGCTGCGGCGGCAAGGCGCCGAAGGCAAACTTCGCAGCCGTCGGATCGAGGTATACGTCGAGGTCCGGGACGTAGATGATGGCGTGATCGAAATTCGGCGTCGCGAGTTCGGTGAGCGTGTATTTCAAGGCCCCATTGACGATGACAAAATTGGCCGCGATGCCCTGGGTAGCGAGCAGTGCCTTGAGCAGCGTAGCGTGCGCCTTGCAGTCGCCGTACCGGGCGGTGACGACCGCCTCCGCGGGCTGCGATGTGAACCCACCGTCCGCGAAGCCGACGCCGACATAGCGGATGTTTTCGGCTACCCAATTATGGAGACGTTCGACTTTGGCGACCGTCGTAGCTGCATCCCCGACGATCTCGGCGGCGAGTTTTCGCAAGCCGGCCGTTGGCGCCGCCATCGGGGCGTTTCGGGCGTTGAGCATCGCCGCGAACGCCGCGTAGTCCGGGAAAGTGCTGGCCTCAAAGCGAGGCGCGCTGTCAAAAGCATCGATTTCGCCTGATCTCGGCTCGGGCGTTTCATGTTTGATGCGAACATGATGAACGATACGGTCGCCGACCTGCTCTTCGCTGTGCTCGACGTTACGCACGGCGATCTGCACGGGCCGCGAGGCAGGCCCGTCGAGCGTAAGCTCCATCACCTCAGGAGGGTCGGTTGGCGTCACGTACCAGGCGCGGGCGAACTCTCCCGGCAACATCGGTCGTCTGTCCTTGTAGATCAGCCGCCCTCGAATCTTGTCGCCCGGAGCCACATCGGAGAAAGCGATGATCCGCTTACGCAGCTCGTTGAAATAAGGCGAGGACACATCCGTCGATGCCGCCTCGTCATGGATGGCTCGCTCGTCGACCGCAATCACCCGTCCGTCCGCCTTCACGGTCGCGAGGTCATTGGCGAACAGCTCGTCGAAATAGTCGTTATAGGAGAAGACCTGCTGAGAGATCGCCTCGACGCCCTTGCGATCGAACGCCGTGAGCTCGAAATCGCAGGTGGTGGTGCTGAGTCCCCGTTCGTCAAAACTGACGGCACAACGATCCAGGGTTTGCCGCCAGCCCGGATCGACCCAGCTGGGCTTGCTACTGTTTTTGAGATCGGCGGCCCCGGATTGAGCCAGGGCGGCGGAGAGCGACCATATCAGCAATGACCACACGATCCGCATCATCATTTCGTTCCCGCGATTGCGGGCGGCATTCAGCCAGCAAAAGGTTACATGCAGCCTTTGGTTGAGTAATGTTTTCTTTGGCCCCGGGTAAGCTTTGGTAAACCATGCATCACGCGTTCCTGCGTCGAGAAACAACGCGACGAGCCCGGTCAATGACAACAACATTTACGCGGCAGTCGCGATCGCATCGATCCTTTCGACGCCAAGCAGCCTCTTGTCGTTCTTATGACAGCGTCATGAAAACTCTTGGAAAACGCGTGGCCTGTTTCAACTCCGCGGATCGTTCATGGCACCAAACATTCATCCTGTATTAATTTCAGATTGGCTAGTGACGATCACGGGGACATCCAACCTCAAGGAGAATGTTGTGAGAAAACTTGCCATAGCTCTGTCTACCGGCCTTTTGTTTGCGTCGCTGAGCGTGCCGTCAGCGAGTGCACAGACCATGGGATCTGAGGCCGCTGCCCATCCGCGAATTGTGCGAGCGATTCAGAATCTCGAGGATGCGGTTGCCTATTTGGAATCCGCCCCGGACAATTTCGGTGGCCACAAAGCAGCGGCGATCCAGGCATCGCGCGCGGCGATTGGCGAATTGCGCGCCTCGCTCGCATTCCGCGCCCAACAGGATCGCCGCTGATTTTTTGAAAGCAGGATAAATCAATATTGCTGAGGCTTCGGACCGGAAGCGCCACGACGCCGCCAGTCCGGGGCTTCATTTGTGCGAGCGTCGCTTTCTACCGCGCTCGCTCGGAGTTCAATAAGGGCGCCGGCAACGTCAATGACGTTCTACGGAATACCCAGGTGCCTTGGGGTTACGCCACCTTTTTTACAGACGCGCCGTCACTTTCAATGCAGATCGCAGCGAGAATTTCATCAATAGCCTCATCGGCCCATGCATGAAGTTCTTCAGTTGTTTTGTTCTGCAACGGATGCGGAACGTAAACCGACGCGGCGTCGAGGCCGATCGTTGCCCTTTGTGATTCAAAGGCCTGGAGGAACTCGGTTGTCAGGACGCTCACGCCGGCAACGCCTTTCTTGTCGAGATCGTTGAGGTCGTGAGTCGAACATGACGTGCACGATCCGCAATCCGAAAGCGCAATAATGACCGCCTGGCACTTCTCGGAGATTTCCTTGATCATCTCGCGCGGGGCAACGCGCGTATTCGTCGGCTTTTTGTAGCGCAACGTCGCGATTCCGCGCTGATGGCACAGCACTTCAAGACGATCGATGAACTCATCGCCCCGCATCTTGCCGATATCCATCAGCGCGACGGTCTTTCCCTCGAAGCTGTCAAGCGGCTGCCGGCGGCACCGAAGCTCCGAGGCGGTTTCGGCCGTGGGGTCTCTTAGAAGAATTCCCGATTTCAAAGCGCAATCTCCCTCGTAACAGGCATGGATTCGTTGCGGAAGCGGCCGCCGGTCCAGCCGGCGCAAATCGCCGAGAATAGGCCTGCCTGGCCTCCGGCGTGAACGATGAGCAGCCCCTCGGGCCAGAACTTGTTGATCATGGCATCCTGCCGCTTGGGATCGACCCCCTCGCCCACGCCCTGCGCTCCCTGAATGACAATTTCGCGTGGGCGCACCATTGCTTTGTGAAGCTCGGCCGTGATGCGATCGCGGTCCCACCCGGCATCGCGGAAGATGGCATAATGTTCGGGAACGAGAACCAGCATCGCGTTGGTAAATTCACATAGCTTTGGATGTCCAACGGCGAGCAACGACATTGCCAGAGACTTCGTAAGTTGCTCCGGAGTCCGTGAACGTTGATCGAGGAAGCCCTGAATGCCGTCGCCCTGGAAAAGAGTTACGGCGTTCTTTCCCTTTGGCAGGCCGCGCGCCACTGACAGCGGCGTCCACGTCGGATCGGACTCGTCTTCGGCGAAGCAGAACGTGTATTTTCCGGGACCGCCGAGAACTGCACGGTCGAGTTCGCCCGGCCTGCCGCCTCCAACATTCCGGATAATGAGCTGTAGCGCACGGCCTATGGTCGCGTTCGCCCGATTGCCCTGACCGAGACAGTTGATCCCGGAATTCATCCCGATCTCTTTGACGATTGGACCATTGACGACGACAATTGGCCCGGAGAAGCAGGTGGTGCAAAGCAGCCCGTGCATCGTAAACAGCGGATCCAACGCGGCCTCGAGTGCCGCGATAACGACGGGCATATATTCGGGACGGCAACCCGCCATGACGGCGTTGACCGCAACTTTTTCAACCGTAATCGGAGAAAGATTGGGAGGAACGTCTCCGATGATCTCGGATGGCTTTCTGGTCGTTCCATCGAGCATTCGGATGATTCGAACGTCTGTTGGCGGGACCACCGGCAAGCCATCGCTCCACCCGCGATCGAAGCATGCCTCGATTTCGTCGTCCCATCCTCCGAGTTGGATCGGGCGCGACTTGAAGTCCAGCTTACCGAACTGCGCCATCAGCGTTTCGTAGACGCCGGGCTCACGCGACTTCGAACCACACCCCGGACGCATTTCCGGTAGATCCACGCCCAAGTCCGATATCCCCGTAATCTTCCGCCACTGCGCCCGGTCCCAGCCCTGCGTGCGCGCGACTTCCTTTCCATCCTTGAAACGCAGCAGGGTCGGAACCGCTTCGATGTCGTGTTTGAAGGACTTCTCGAGCGACGTGTCATCGAACGCCGCGAGATTCGCCGGAAAGGTCGGATCATCCTGCGTCAGGACGATCGTTTCCATCGAACTCGCCAATCGGGTGAGAACGGGCTCTACCATTTGGCACGTTTCGCATTCGCGCTTGGCGAAGATCATTACGCCGTCGCGAACCGCATCGGTTGTAGTCAAGACGACCTCCGTCTGTCTGTAAGCTTATTTTTCTGTCTGAATGCACGTTTCACAATCCGAGCCCGCTAATTAGGCCTCAGCGCCTGCATCGAGACGTTTGGCAATGATGGAAGCGCTCAGAGCCGATGGGAGGCTCGCCGCGCGATGTGCCAGCCACTTTTCTGCTTCAAGTGCTGCCATGCATCCGCTGCCGGCCGCGGTCACCGCCTGCCGATAGACTCGATCCTGCACGTCGCCCGCGGCAAAAACGCCGGGCACGCTCGTGCGGGTCGAATTAGCAGCTGTCACGATGTAACCATCGGCATCGATGTCGACCTGATCGCGGAAGAGCGCCGTCGCCGGATCGTGACCGATGGCAACAAAAGCACCGTTTATCGGAAGTTCGCTACGAGTTCCGGTCACCGCATGGCGTAATTCGACTGCACGAACAACAGGGACGGGTCCCGAAATATCGGCAGCGAAGCCTTCAGCGATGTGGTCCCAGATAACGCTGATGCCGGGATGCGCGAACAATCGGTCTTGAAGTATCTGCTCCGCGCGTAAGGAACTTCGGCGGTGGACGAGAGTGACCTTGGAGGCAAGATTCGCCAGGTAGAGCGCTTCCTCCACCGCGGAATTCCCGCCGCCAATGACCGCGACCTCCTTGTTGCGATAGAAGAAGCCGTCGCATGTCGCACAGGCCGAAACGCCAAAACCCGAAAGCTCTTTTTCCATTGGAATGCCGAGCCATCTGGCTTTCGCGCCGGTCGCGATCACGAGCGCGTCGCAGGTGAAAATCTCGTTGTCGTCAGTCTCAAGGCGGAAAGGAGCGACCGAGAGATCGACAGAGACGACCGTATCGAAGACCGTTTCCGCACCGACATGCGCGGCTTGTGCCGCCATCTGGTCCATCAGCCAAGGGCCCTGGATCGGATCGGCGAAGCCTGGATAATTTTCCACTTCGGTCGTGGTCGTCAATTGACCGCCCGGCTGGATGCCGGTGAGAACGAGCGGCTTCAAACCTGCGCGCGCCAAATAGACCGCTGCGGTGTAGCCCGCGGGGCCCGCGCCGAGAACCAGAGCCCGCACATGACGCGTCCTCAAGACCTGTCTCCTTCGCTCAACATCGAAACGGTCAGGCCCTGTACGATTTGAACGTGAGTGCCCAATTCGGCCTCGGCTTCCTGCAACCTGCCGGTTAATGCCAGATCGATGATCCGCCGGTGCTGAACAACGGCTCTTTTCATTCTTTCGATATCCTTGGGCAGCCTGTTGCGCATCGCCTCGATCTGATCGGCGATGCCGCGATAGGCGCGGGCAAGCAGGGGATTATCCGCCGCAGTGACGAGCGCCTCGTGAAAAGCCGAGTCCATCGCTCCGGCGCATGCCAGGTCGCCGTCTTCGATAGCAAGGGCCGCGCCGGCAAGCGGTACCGACACCGCCGCGGCCAATCGATCGGGATCGCTTGCGGCCGCAAGACGCAGCGCCCCACATTCCAGGATTGCGCGCATTTGGCAGATCGAGCGCACGCCCTCGGCGTGGAGCGTCATAACAAAACTGCCGCTCTGCGGTCGAATGGTGACGAGGTGTTCTTTGGCGAGCCGCGCCAACGCCTCTCGCACCGGGGTTCTGCTGATTCCGAGGGACGCCGCCAAAGCGCGATCGGAGAGGCGCTCACCGAACGCATAATCTCCACGAATGATCCCCTCCCGAATGATGGCTTCGGCGCGAAGGCTCAGATTTTCGGTGGTCTGCGTCATAAAACTGGAATATCAGATTGACGAAATGACTGTCAATTGCAAAACTGATATTCCAGTTTGGCACCAAACGGTAGAGGAAACGACCTCTAGCTGATGAGCAAAAGCGAGGGGTGAGATGGGAGCCGTAATACGCCGGGTCGCATTGAGTACGACCGGACAAGTCGTCGTCGCGTTGCTGGCCGGTATCCTCTTGGGCGTCGTCGAGCCGGCGCTCGCCACCTCGATGCAAGCTTTCAGCGACATTTTCATCAAGCTGATCAAGATGGTCATTCCACCGATCGCCTTCCTGACGATCGTGATCGGGATTGCCGAAATCAGGGACCTGCGACGATTGGGCAGCGTCGGTGGACGTGCGCTGATCTACTTCGAGATCGTCTCAACGCTAGCGCTTATCGTTGGCTTGATCGTGATGAACGTCATTCGCCCCGGCGATGGCTTCGACCGGTCGGCGGTGGGCGGCCAGGCGGTCGATGTCGCGAAGTACGCAAGCGCTCCGATCGGCAAGTACATGTCCGACTTCGCGCTTGGCATCGTGCCGGACAACGCTGTGGCCGCGTTCGCGAAAGGTGATCTTCTTCAGATCGTTTTCTTCGCCATCCTGTTCGGCTGCGCTGCCGTCCTCCTCGGTGAGCGGGCGAACCCTTTCGTCGCCGTCGCACACGCCACCAACGATATCCTCTTCAAAATCGTCGGGATGATCATGCGCCTCGCGCCACTCGGCGCTTTCGGTGCGATGGCCTTCACGGTCGGAAAATACGGCATTGGGTCGATCGTTGTCCTCGGGCACATGCTGCTCGCCGTTTATGTGACGTGCGCGATTTTTATCTTTGGCGTGCTGGGACTGATTGCCAGAGCCTACGGATTCTCGCTGCCGCGCTTCATCCGCTTCATCGCCGAAGAAGTGCTCGTGGTATTCGGCACATGCTCCTCCGAAAGCGTCTTGCCGCGCCTGCTCGTGAAGCTGAACGCTCTCGGGTGCTCGCGCTCGACCGTCGGCCTCGTTTTACCTATCGGGTACTCGTTCAACGCTGACGGGACGGCAATTTATCTCTCAATGGCGGCGCTCTTCATCGCGCAGGCCTACGGCATCGACATGACGTTGAGCCAGCAGATCGGCCTCCTGTTGCTTCTTCTCGTGACCTCCAAGGGATCGGGGTCGGTGGCGGGATCCGGCTTTGTCGTGCTCGCGGCAACCTTGTCCGCTACCCACATCCTTCCGGTCGAAGGCTTGGCGCTTCTGATCGGCATTGACCGTTTCATGTCGGAAGCGAGGTCGGTGACAAATATCATCGGAAACGCGCTCGCCGCCGTTGTTGTCGCCAAAGCAAGCGGAGAGTTTGACATTTCCGCCGCCAATGCTGCCTACGAGGACGCGTTCGGGTCTGGCGTGAAATTCCAGTTGCGCGGCGACGCATCCTTGAAACGCCCTTTCAAGGATGCGACCGTGATGAGAGGCGCCCTGCCCGTGCCCGCTTTAAAAGCCGACATCAAGCGACAAAACGACAACGTTCGTTGAGGGCCAACAGCCAGTATTGGATGAGCCTGATGCGAGCGCGTCAGATCGCGGTTCGGGCGTCGTCAACGAACGCTGACTGAACTGATTTGCCCGACGGGGCAATTTTGCAAAGTCGCTGTCCAGTACCCGCACGTAAAATATTTCGTTTCTCGATTTGGTAGAAACAGCTTTAGTGATTCCAGCCATCCCGCCCTGACAAAGAGGGCGTATCGCGATCGTCACGAACGTGGGGCGGGATGCGGTGGACGTTTTCGCGCCTTAAGGACGAACGGCGCGCAAACGGACGGCGAAGTCGTGTGGTCCTGATATCTCGACGCTGATATCAAGTTGGCGATCCAATCCGCCGACGATGGTGACAACAAAGCCCGATCACCAGGGAGAGCGCGATATAAGCCGTTAAAACCATTGCGCAGGGAATGCCGGATTGTTCCGGT